>NZ_LROR01000077.1:0-17899 GCF_001675205.1 Clostridium coskatii
AATCTAAGAAGCTTAGCTAAACTCGTACCTCAAACATATCTAAACTCCTAAGATTTTCTAAAATATCTCACTAAGACTTATTAAAAAAGTTTTTAAACGTGATTTCAATTTTGTCATCATATTGGCGGATATAGGTTCAATTTCATTTAGAATCTTATGTTTAATTTCTATCTTAAAAATAAAATTCATGCGCAGATATATTTTTACAATAATGAAGCTCTTTTAAATATTTTGTATATAAGTCTTAGAAAAAATTCGTAAAAACTTAGAACTTTTGAATTGTCTGAGGTACGAGTTTTCAAAAGTCCTTAGCTTTTTTAGAATTTTTTACTTAGACTTATCAAAATATTTAACGAGCTGAAGGTTGTAAAAATATCTCGGAGAATAATTTTATTTTTAACTAGAAAGTTTGTAAAGATTAAAAGTTTGAAAGGAGATTTTTGTATGAAAGTTCCAGTAAAATGGTTAAAGGATTATGTTAAAATAGATATTCCAGGAAAAGAATTAGGAGATAGATTGACTTTAAGTGGTTCAAAACTTGAAGAGGCAATTGTAACTGGAGATGAAATCCAAAATGTAGTTACAGGTAAAATAATGAAGATAGAAAGTCATCCTCAGGCAGATAAACTTGTTGTATGTCAGGTAGATATAGGAAAAGAAGAACCTATTCAAATTATAACAGCTGCTACTAATATGAAAGAACAAGATATAGTTCCTGTAGCACTTCATGACTCTACACTTCATGGTGGAGTAAAGATAAAAAAAGGGAAATTAAGAGGTCTTATGTCAAATGGAATGTTTTGTTCTGAAGAAGAGCTTGGCATAGCAGGAGATAAACCTGTATATGGACTTATGATTTTAAAAGAAGATACGCCAATTGGCAAGGACATAAAGGAAGTACTTGATATGACAAGTACTATACTGGATTTTGAGATAACTTCAAATAGACCTGATTGTCTTAGCATTATAGGAATGGCAAGGGAAACTGCTGCAACTTTAAATGAAAGCTACAAAATTCCGGAATTAGATTATAAGCCTTCCTGCAGCGAAAATATTCAAGATACATTAAAAGTAGAAATAAAAGATAAGCTTTGTAAAAGGTATATGGCAAGGGGCATAAAAGATGTAAAAATAGAGCCATCACCTTCATGGATGCAGGAGAGACTTTTAGAAGCAGGTGTAAGGCCAATAAACAATATAGTTGATATAACTAATTTTGTAATGCTTGAAATAGGAGAACCTATGCATGCTTATGATGTAAGGGAGATAAAATCTGGGACTATAGTTGTAGAGAGAGCTAAAGGTGGAGAAAAGTTTACTACTCTTGATGAAGAGGAAAGGCAACTAGATCAGAATATGCTTACCATTAAGGATGGAGATAGGGCTATCGGACTTGCAGGAATAATGGGAGGTCTTAATTCTGAGATAAGAGAGGATACTTCTTCTATAGTATTTGAGTGTGCTAACTTTGATGGTACTAATATAAGAGTTTCTTCACAAAAACTTGCACTTAGAACAGAAGCTTCAGGTAGATTTGAAAAAGATCTTGATCCTAATTTAGCCGAAATTGCTATGAACAGAGCTTGCAATTTAGTTGAGATGCTAAAAGCAGGAAAAGTTATGGAAGGTACTATTGATGTATATGATGAAAAAGTTGAATCTCACAGCGTAGACGTTGATTCCAACTGGGTAAATAAATTTTTGGGTACTGAAATACCTAAGGAAAATATGGTAGATTATTTAAATAGACTGGAATTAAAAACTCAGCTTAAAGGAGACATTTTACATATAGATGTTCCTACTTTTAGGGGAGATATAAATATAAGAGAAGATGTGGCAGAAGAGGTGGCTAGAATATATGGATACAGTAATGTACCTACTACTGTAATAGAAAGTGTAAGTACAAGAGGAGGAAAGAATCCAAAGCAAAAGCTGGATGATAAATTGGTAGAAACACTTATTTCAAGTGGATTAAATCAATCCATAAGTTACTCTTTTGTAAGTAGAAAAGTATTTGATAAAATACTTTTACCTGAAGATAGCAAACTTAGAAATGCTGTAGCTATAAAAAATCCTTTGGGAGAAGACTATAGCATAATGAGAACAACTACATTACCGTCTATGATGGAATGCTTAGGTAGAAACTATTCAAGAAAAAATGAAATCGTAAGGTTATTTGAAATTGGAAGAGTGTATCTTCCATTAGAAAATGGTGATACTTTACCTGAAGAAGACAATATTGTAACCATTGGAATGTATGGTGAATGTGATTACTTCAATTTAAAAGGTATAGTGGAGAACATATTAGATACCTTAGGAATAGAGAAGATTTCTTTTAAGAGAGAAAGCGATAATCCAACTTTCCATCCTGGAAGAACAGCTGCCCTTTATGTAAATAGAAAGTTAGCAGGAGTGATTGGAGAAATCCACCCAACTGTATGCGAAAATTATGGTATAGACGAAAGATGTTATATTGCTGAATTAAACTTAGATGTTTTGTATGAACATGCTGATTCAGATAAGAAATATACACCACTGCCTAAATTCCCTGCAGTTTCTAGAGACCTTGCAGTTTTAGTGGATGACAATATAATGGTACAGGAAGTGGAGGACATTATAAGAAAACAGGGAGGAAACATCCTAGAGAAAGTTAAATTGTTTGATGTTTATAGAGGAAAACAGATAGAAAGTGGAAAGAAGAGCATAGCTTATTCAATATCTTATAGAGCTGAGAATAAAACTCTTACAGATAAAGAAGTTAATAAAGTTCATAGCAAAATAATAAGATCACTAGAGCATAATTTAGGAGCACAACTTAGACAGTAAGGATTCATTGATCAATAAAGCTGGATGAATTTAATGTTCATCCAGCCTATTTTATAATACTTTAGCTCTTTAAGGTAAAATAAAATATTTCATATGTGAAGAATTTGTGATAGAATATTGTTATAAAGAATTGGAAACAGCATGATCTAAGAGGGTGTTTAAATGAGTATGGTGACGGTTTTTATAAATGGAGTTGAATATAATTTAAAAGGTGACGAGCAAGAAGAATATCTACATAAGGTAGCAAGTTATGTGGATAAAAAAGTTAAGAGCATTATAAAAAATAATAGCAAATTAAGCACTTCCTCAGCAGCTGTTTTATCGGCACTTAATGTAGCAGATGATATGTTAAAAGCTCAGGAAAAAGAAGACCAGTTGTCGGGAAGAGTGGATGAGCTAGAAAGAGTAGGAAAAGTATACGAGGATCAGATTAAATCTCTGAGAAAGCAGCTTAGGTATACGGAGGAACTCAATGCTGAATTTAAAATAAAATTAAAGAATAGCAGTAGTAGTGAGGCTTTAAAAGAAAAAGATGAAAAAATAAGCAAATTAGAAGAAGAAATAAAAATTATAAAAGAAACAGCTCAAAAGTATATGAATGAGAATACCAAAATAGTGGCACAGAATAAGGAGCTGAAGTTTCAAGTACAATCGGGTAAGTATAAAATAATAGATCTTCAACATAAGCTAGAAGAAAACCAGATAAGTCTGGCAAAAGAGAGAAAAAAGAAAAATGCTCTTTTAAATAATGGAGTAAAATGAAATCCGAACTGACGATGGTCTTGGTTCGGATTTTATTAGTGAGTGAATAAATTTAAATATTTAAACAGGAGAAGATGGAATAATGAAAAAAGTAGAATTATTAGCTCCAGCAGGAAATTTAGAAAGTTTATATGCGGCAGTTCAAGCAGGGGCAGATGCTGTTTATCTTGGAGGAAATAAGTTTTCTGCAAGGGCTTATGCTTCTAACTTTGATGATAGAACTATGAAAGAGGCAGTTGAATATTGCCATCTATATAATGTAAAGGTATATGTTACTATAAATACTATAATGAAAGAAAAGGAATTAAAAGAAGCTTGTAAATATGCTGAATTTTTGTATAATGTAGGAGTAGATGCCCTTATAATACAGGATATAGGATTGGCATCTCTTTTAAGAGAAAAGCTTCCGGAATTTGAGCTTCATGCATCTACTCAAATGACAGTACATAATGGAGAGGCTGCCTTGTCTTTAAGCAAACTAGGTTTTAAAAGAATAGTACTTTCTAGAGAACTTTCATTAAAAGAAATAGAGTATATATCTAAAACTCTTAAAATAGAAACGGAAATATTTATACACGGAGCTCTTTGCGTTTGCTATTCTGGACAGTGTCTCATGAGTAGTATGATTGGAGGGAGAAGTGGAAATAGGGGCAGATGTGCCCAGCCCTGCAGACTTCCTTATGAAATTGTAAATAAGAAAGATAAATGTAAACATAAGGGGTATGTTTTAAGTCCAAAAGATATGTGTACTATTGAAGATATTAAGGAAATAATAGAAAGTGGAGCAAGTTCTTTGAAAATAGAAGGAAGAATGAAAAGACCGGAATATGTGGCAGGAGTTGTATCAGAATATAGAAATGCCATTGATAATTTCTATCAAGACGGTAAAAAATTAAAGGATTTATCTTATATAGAAGGTAGTAAAAAAAGACTTTTGCAATTATTTAATAGACAGGGATTTTCAAAGGCTTACTTGTATAAAAATACTGGAAAAGATATGATGGCGTATTCTTTCCCTAAGAATACAGGTATAGAAATAGGTGAAGTAAATAGTGATAAAAGCATTCTACTTACTGAAGATATATCAGAAGGAGATGGAGTGAGAATTGGAACTAGTGGTTTTACTATTTCTAAACTGGTGAAGTCCGGAAAAGAAACTGCAAGGGCTTATAAGGGAGAAAGGGTCAAAATCTCTCCAGCAAATTATAAAGTAGGAGATAGGATATATAAAACCTCTGACTTAATTCAGCTTAAAAAGTTAGAAAAGATATATGAAGATCATTATGGCAAGAAAATTAACTTGTGTTTAAAAATACGATTTGAAGTTGGAAAGCCAGTTACTTTGTACTGCAATTATGATAAAAATGATTTTAGGGTAGAAGGACAAATAGTAGAAGAGGCTCTAAAGCAGCCTTTGAGCAAAGAGAGAATATATAAAAGTTTAAATAAAACTGGAAATAATATATTTAAGTTTGATAGCATAGAATTTGAAATATTTCAACCTGGATTTTTACCTATATCTGATTTAAATGAAATTAGAAGAAGGCTTTTAGATGAAATCAAACAATACATACTAAATAAAAATAAAAAAAGTAGTATTTCAAGCAAAAAAGTATATGAAGTACCTGTGCTAAAAAACAATTTTGACAAAGTATATTTACCACCTAAAATGGTATTTGTAAATACTAATGAGCAATTGAAGGCAGTGATGGAATCAAGTTTTGAACACATATGCATAAATCCGTTTAAACAAATTAAAATAAATAATTTAAATAATCTTAAATCTAAAAAAATATATATTAAAGTTCCCAATATAGTTAAAAATGAATTTAATTATATAGAGAAATTTATAGATAAAAACTTAGATAAAATTGAAGGTATAGTTACTGCAAATTTAGGTATAATAAGTAAGTTTAGAAATAAGCTAAATATAGTAGGTGACTATAAGTTAAATATAACAAACAGCTGTGCACTGGAGTTTTATAGCAAAATTATGAATGGATCTTGTTTAAGTGTAGAATTAAGTAGACATGAAATAAATGAGCTAATTAGAAATAGTAATTTTAAAGCTCAAATGTTTGTATATGGGAAAGTGGAGCTTATGGTAAGTGAGTACTGTGCTATAGGAAGCACTTTTGGAGGCAAAACTACTTCTAAAAATTGTAAAGGCACTTGTAAAGAAGGAGAGTTCTTTCTTATAGACAGAAAGAAAAAAGAGTTTCCATTAGACACGGATGAATTCTGCAGAAGCTACATATATAATTCTGTTGCAACTAACCTTATATCGAATATAGAAGAACTTAGAAATATGGGAATTGATAGTTTTAGAGTAGATTTTATTGATGAAGATTATAGCAAGACTAAAAAAATATTAGAATGCTTTGAAAAAGAAGAATTTCATGGTGATTTTAGTGAGTTTACCAGAGGACATTATAAAAATAGTATAGAGTAAGGCTACGGGTAACACAAAATTAAAGTCATTTGATCTGAAGGGATTGGTAAATTTAAATGAACGAAAAATCATTAAAGGTTTTAGAATTTTATAAAGTTAAGGAAAGATTAAAGGATTATGCAAATACTGGAGCAGCTAAAGATTTAATAGAAAAATTAAGCCCTTATGACAACCTGTATGAAGTGAGAGAACATTTGCAGGAAACAAGAGAAGCTTTAAAACTTCTTGTAACTAAAGGCAATCCTCCTTTTGAAGGGGTTTATGATGTAAGGCAGGGTATAAAAATGGCAGGAAAAGGTTCTACATTAATGGCAGGACAAATTCTTAAAATAGGAGCAATACTTAGGGCTGCGAGGAGAATTCAGAAGTATATAACTGTGGCAGAAGATGAAGAACATTTTAAAATTATAGAAGATATATGTGCAGGTATTGTTCCTTTAAAAAATTTAGAAGATGAAATTTTTATAGCTATAGAAAGCGAAGATGAAATATCTGATAAGGCAAGTTCTCTTCTCTATAATATTAGAAAAAGTTTAAAAGATAAAAATGCTTCAGTAAGGGATAGGGTAAATTCACTTATAAGAAGTTACTCTGATTATCTGCAGGATAACTTATATACCATGAGGGGAGACAGGTACGTGCTTCCTGTAAAAGCGGAAAATAAGTCATCCGTGCCAGGACTTGTCCATGATCAAAGTTCAAGTGGGGCAACTCTTTATATAGAACCTATGGGACTTGTAAATTTGAACAATGAAATAAAGGAACTAAAATTAAAGGAAAAAGCAGAGATAGATAGGATATTAGCTGAGCTATCTCAGCAAATATATGATAATATAACAGTGGTTGAAAGAGATGCAGATATAATATGGGAACTTGATTTTATATTTGCCAAAGCTAAATTTGGAAGTGAGTTAAATGGAAATATTCCAAATGTAAGTGAAAATGGAGTAGTTAATATTATAGAAGGAAGGCATCCACTTATAAATAAAAAAACAGTAGTACCTATGGATGTATATATAGGTAGAAATTTTAGCTGTTTAGTTATAACAGGACCTAATACAGGAGGAAAAACTGTAACTCTTAAAACCATAGGACTTTTGCACATCATGGCACTAAGTGGACTTATGATACCTGCTAGGGAGAATTCTACCGTAGGGTTTTTTACAGAGGTATTTGCAGATATTGGAGATGAGCAGAGCATAGAGCAGAATTTATCTACATTTTCGTCACATATGACTAATATAGTAAATATTATTGAAAATTTTGATGAAAAATCTCTTGTATTGTTTGATGAATTAGGTGCAGGTACTGACCCTACAGAAGGTGCAGCTCTTGCAGTATCAATACTTGAAAATTTAAGAAAAAGAGGATGCACTATAGTAGCTACGACTCATTACAGTGAATTAAAAGTATATGCTTTAAAAAATGAGGGAGTGGAAAATGCATCTGTAGAATTTGACGTAGAAACTCTGAGACCTACTTATAGGCTTATGATAGGAGTACCAGGAAAGTCTAATGCCTTTGAAATATCCAAAAGACTTGGATTACCAGAGTTTATAATAGAAGATGCTAGAGAAAATATAGCTAGCGATGCCTTACAATTTGAAGATTTAATTCAAAGCCTTCAGGAAAAAAAATCAAAAGCTGAAACTTTTGCTAGAGAAGCAGAAATACTAAAAAGTGAGGCAGCTAAAATCAAAGAAAAATATGAAGAAAAAGCAAGTAAACTTCAAAATATAAGAGATAAGGCTATTATTGGAGCACAGAGAGAGGCAAAGGAAATAATAAGAAATTCTAAAGAAGAAGCAGATAAAATTCTAAAGGATATGAGAGAACTGGAAAGAATGGGATACACTTCTTCTGTAAGGCATAAATTAGAGGAAAATAGAAAAAAACTCAAGGATAGATTAGAGAAAACTGAAGAAAAGTTGTATGATAATAAAAATGATGCTGGAGAAGAGCTTAAATCTGTAAAAGAAGGGCAGGAAGTATTCATACCTTCATTAAATCAAAAAGCAGTGGTACTATCTAAACCTGACAGCAAAGGAGAAGTACAGGTTCAAGCAGGAATCATGAAAATAAGCGTGAAGTTGAAAGAATTGAGAGCTTCTAATGGTAATTCAAAAAGTGAAAAGAAAAAGTTAAAAAGAGAAGCTAAATTAAATTTGAGAAATGTTTCAAGTTCGGTGGATTTAAGGGGAATGGACTCTATAGAGGCAACCTATACTGCAGACAAATATTTAGATGATGCATACATGGGAGGACTTAAAGAAGTTACCATAATACATGGTAAGGGTACAGGAGTGCTTAGAAATTCTATAACTGATATGTTGAAGAAACATTCTCATGTAAAGAATCACAGGCTTGGAGAATATGGTGAAGGTGGCACAGGAGTTACAATAGTTGAATTGAAATAAGGAGTGTGGCTGGAGTGATATTAGTAAGTGCATGCTTGTGCGGTATTAATACTAAATATAATGGAGGAAATAATCTTTGTGAGAAAGTACTAAGTCTCGTGAAAGAAGGAAAGGCGCTGCCCTTATGTCCGGAACAGTTAGGTGGACTTAAGACTCCTAGAAATCCCTGCGAAATATGCGGCGGTACAGGTAAAGATGTTATAGATGGAAAAGCTGCTGTAATGAGTTCTACTGGAGAAAATTGTACAAGTGAATTTTTAAAAGGAGCCTATGAAACTCTAAAAGTAGCTAAGGCATGTAATATAAAAGAAGCTGTGTTAAAGTCTAAAAGTCCATCCTGTGGTTTTGATAAAATATATGATGGAAGCTTTAGTGGAAATATTATAGAAGGTGCTGGAGTAACAGCAGAACTTTTAAGTAAAAACCATATAAAGATATATGGAGAAGATGATTTTAATAAGGCATTTGAAAGAAAATAGGCTGTTATATGAATTAACTAGTTCTCTGAAAATGCCTAAACTCAATATTTAAATAAAATATTATTTGAAAGGGGTGAAGAACTGTTAAATATTAAGAAATTTAATATTTAGCGGCATTATTATGAACTATAAAGATGTATTAAAAAATGCAAGGGAAAATTTAAATGGAAGCTGCAGGGTATGTCCTGCCTGTAATGGAAACGCCTGTGCAGGAGAAGTACCAGGCATGGGAGGAAAGGGAACAGGAGATTCTTTTAAAGAAAACTTTAATTCACTAAGCAAATGCAAATTAAATATGAGAGTTATACATGATGCTAAAGATCCTGACACCTCAATAGAGTTATTTGGAAAAAAGATGGACATACCTGTTTTTGCAGCACCTGTATCAGGAACTACTTTGAATATGGGTGGAAAGTTTACTGAGGAAGAGTATATTTCCTCGGTTATAGGAGGATGTCTGGATGCAGGAATATATCCTATGGTAGGAGATACAGCAGTAGATTCTTTTCTTATAACTAATCTTGAAAAGCTTAAAGAATTTAATGGAGAAGGCATAGCTGTAATAAAACCTTGGGAAAATAGAAATGTTATAAGTAAAATAAAACTTGCTGAAAAAGCAGGAGCTTTTGCAGTAGGAATGGATATAGATGCTGCCGGATTAATAACTTTAGCACTTCATGGAAAACCTGTGGGACCTAAGACTTTAGAAGAAATAAAAGAAGTTGTAGAAAGTACAAAACTTCCTTTTATATTAAAGGGAATAATGACTCCAGACGAAGCAGAACTTGCAGTTAAAGCTGGGGTAAGTGCCATAGTTGTTTCAAACCATGGTGGAAGAGTTTTAGATCAAACTCCTGGAGTGGCAGAGGTACTTCCAGAGATAGCGAAGTTAGTTAAAGGTAAGGTTACAATACTTGCAGATGGCGGCGTGAGAACCGGTGTGGATGTACTTAAAATGTTAGCTTTAGGCGCAGATGCCGTACTTATAGGAAGACCTTTTGTAACTGCATCCTTTGGAGGTGCGAGAGAAGGGGTAAAGGTTTATGTAGAAAATTTAAAGAGTGAATTAAAATCAGCTATGGTTTTAACAGGATGTAAGTCTGTTAAAAATGTAGATGGTAGAATACTTTATAAATAGAATCTTACTTAGTGGGAAAATCAATAACTTCTGATTATAAAATCAGGGGTTATTTTTTTGTATCTAGAATTAAGAAATGGTACTACTTATAAGGTTCCCCTCGAAATTTTTATTGACAATAGCAAAACAAATAGTTTAGAAAAATGTAAAAACCAAAAAGGGCATTTCTGTCCTTAATGTTATTGTACAGTATAGAAATATTATAAGTTTTTATACTGATGTGCAGTTATTATTTAAAAGTATTTTTATAAGCTTTAAAACTATTAATTACTTCAGGGTTATCTCTAATAAATTCTAAAAAATCTTGAAAACATTTTGTTGTTTGCTTACTTACTGTATGCTCAATTTTTTCAGTTTCTTCCAAAACATTAGACTCTGAAACATCAAGTATCCTTAAAAAGTTTTCAATAATATTGTGACGATTTAATAATTCAGCTCCAAGAGCCTTTCCTTTCTTCTCAAGTATTAAAATTCCGTACTTTTCATATTTTAAAAGTTGCAATTCTGCTAATTTTTGTACCATTTTTGTAGCTGAAGGAGGCTGAACATTAAGTGCATGTGAAAGTTCATGAATTCTTGTAAATCCTGTATTTAAAGATAACCTATATATCATCTCAAGATAATCTTCCATGGAAGCAGTAAGATGTTTATCTTCCTTTTTCATATATTCATTAAAAGTGTAAAAATTATTTTTAGCCATATTTTCACCTACTTTCAGCTGTAGTCTTTTAATAAAGTATATGTTTGAGCAAATAAAAAATTGCTTTATTGGAACATTTTTTTTGTTATTACATAGTTTATATTAGAAAAAAATTTAGTCTTAGCTAACAAGGTTAACTAGTAATAACTATTTTATTTGTGATTAACATATCTAATAAGAAGGGTGGCATTTTAATGCAGAGTGAAAAAAGTTCAATTGATGTTAGTTTAAATCAACCAGGAGATATCTCTATAAAAAAAGATATAAATAGGAAAAATGTAATAGAACAAGGTAAAATAAAAGAATTAATAAAATTTTTAGGACCTGCTTTTGTTGTAAGTGTAGCATATATTGATCCTGGTAATTTTGCAACTAATATTAGCGGAGGATCAAAATTTAACTATACCTTAATTTGGGTAATTTTATGGAGTAATATAATGGCTATATTCTTACAAACTATGTCCGCTAAATTGGGGATAGCTACAGGACACAATCTTCCTGAAATGTGTGCCAAGGTATTCCCTAAAGCTGTAAACTGGGTGTTTTGGATTATTGCTGAGCTAGGAGCTATGGCAACAGATTTAGCAGAATTTCTTGGAGGAACATTAGGGCTATACTTATTGTTTCATATACCTATGATATATTCGGGACTTCTTACAGGAGTAATAACATTTATAATTTGCTATATGGAAAAGTATGGACAAAAAATGATAGAAATTATAATATCAACACTTGTTGCTGTAATCTCTATTGCATATATAATAGAGATATTTCTTGCTAAACCAGATTGGAGTCAAGTAGGCATCCATACAATAATTCCTATGCTGCCTAATGGTCAAGCTGTGTTAATTGCCGTAGGTATGCTTGGTGCAACAGTTATGCCTCATGTAATATACTTACACTCACAATTAGTTCAAGATAGAAGTATTGATTTGTCAGATAAAGGAAAATTAAACCATTTAAGAATGGAAAAAATAGATATTGCTATAGCTATGAATATAGCTTTTATTGTTAATGCTGCAATGGTTGTAGTATCGGCTGCAGTCTTTTATAAAAACGGAATGATAGTAGATACAATGGAACAGGCTCATAAATCATTACAACCTTTAATAGGTTCTTTATCAAGTGGTGTATTTGGAATAGCATTGCTTGTATCAGGATTATCATCTTCAGCTGTGGGAACTCTCGCAGGTCAAACTATAATGAAAGGCTTTGTTAATTTAAGTATACCTATAAATTTAAGAAGACTTATAACAATGATACCAGCCCTAATTATTATTTCACTTGGAATTAATCCAATGTATGCTCTTGTTTTAAGTCAGGTAGCACTTAGTTTTATTTTGCCATTTCCAATAATCCAAATGTTAACTATAGCTAAACGTAAAGATTTGATGGGAATCTTAGTTAATAAAGGTTCTATACGACTGTTAGGTTTTCTAATAGCTACAATAATAATACTACTAAATATAGTACTTTTATACTTAACGTTTACTGGGCAGGCATAATATTTTCTCTTATTTTTGAGTATTATTTTGCAAGTGAATCTGTTAATTAGAAAGTAAGGGTTTGTTTATCGTACTTTAAAATTCAGGGTACGTTAAATAGAATATGGAAATGTTATCACAAACTACTTTACAATATGCAGTAGTTTGTGATAACATAAAAATGTACTACATTATATGAAGTAATCCTTATTATAAAGAAGAGGTGTGGAATGAAATTTGAAAAGGAAGTTTTAAAAGGGTATATAGACACAATGATACTGTCAGTTCTGTATGAAAAGGATATGTACGGTTATGAAATATCAAAGAGAATTAGAGAAAAGTCTAATGATGAATTTCAAATGAAAGAAACTACACTATATGTATGTTTAAAAAGATTAGAAAAGAAAAATTACATTGAAGGCTACTGGAATGATGAAAAAAATACTGGCGGGGGAAGGAGGCGTTACTATAAAATTTTAGAAGAAGGAAAAGAGATTTTTAAACAAAAGACAAAAGAATGGAAGGCATTACAAAAGATAATGAACCGTTTCGTTTTAGATACTGATGAGTAAAGAGTTGATTCAAATTAAGCTTGGGAGGGGAAGGTCATGGACAGAATTAATAACTACATTAAGCAAATTTATAAAAGTTTTAATGATAAAGATAAAGATGTTAAGATATTAAAAGAAGAAATGAAAACTCACTTGAATGAAAGAACAAAAGAGCTCCAGAGTAAGGGATTAAATGAAGATGATAGTATTGATATTGCTATAAAAGAATTTGGACCAGTAAAGGAAGTAGATGCTGAATTATCATTAATTATTTCAGAACAGAAAAAGTTTTGGAAGTGTTTGTTTTTATGTGCTATAATTATTTACTTAATAGGCGCTGCACTAGGGTTAACATATAATAAAAATTCGAATATCCTTTATAAAAATGGTTTTGGTACCCATTACTATAAACAGTCTTCCTACATAGTTGTAGCTGAAATAACGGATATTTTAAAAAACGAAGATAACTTTAGTAAAGACACTGAAAAAAAAATAACTGAAAAACTTGATAAATATAATTCTCAAAACAATAATGGCATTTATTATTGTTCTGTATGGAAAGATCATAAAGAATTATTTTCATATTATAGAGGAAATAAAATTCCAATGTCAGAAAAGAATTCTGATTTTAAAGTACCTTATATTTATGCTAAGGATAAAAAAACTTTAAAATATAGTGTTACCTTCAAGTATACAAATAGTCAAAATAAGCTAGACGATAAAGCAATGGCTGAGTATGACGATTTGTATTATAAGAGCATTTGGAGTAAATTTAGAAATTATAGCTATATATTATACCTTGCATCATGGATAGTATTTGCTATAGCATTTTTAGGCATAATTTATTCAGAAAAAAAATTACCTATATTTTTTATAGTATTAGTTTTTCTAGAAACTGGTGGGTTATTTTATCTACTCTTTGATAAACAAGGTTTGGTTGAATTTATGTCAAGATTTACTATAGCAGCAATACTTATTACTGGATTAATATCTGCAATCTTATATAAAAAGATAAATTCAAGGAAAGTATTTTAAATTTGTTGATTTATGGCATACTAAGTTAAGCGTGGGCGACTTTTAAATGATTATTTTAAACAATATCATATTTGTACTTAGCTTATAGTTATCGAAAAGAACAAGGCGCATTACTTGTTAGTGCGCCTTGTTTCAATACATTGATTACTTTAATTTTATGGTGAACCTAGAAGCATCATATAATTTATAAAAGTCTTCTAGATTTTTTTTAAAGTTAGAATATCCATATAGGTTTTCAAAATGCCAAGCTCTAGATTTATTAAAAAATTTTTTGAATGTGATTTTCAATTTTGTTCTCATATTTTCCGAATATAAGTCAACTTTTAGTTATATAAATATATTTGAAATATGAAACATTAATAAATTCAAAATAATAAATAATTATGAAGTAAAAATTATCTATATAATTAGGAGAAATAATAAAATGAAAAGTACTAATATTTATGTTATTCATGGTTATACATCTTCCAATCAAGCAGAGTGGTTTCCATGGCTAAAAGAACAGTTTAAAAATAATCCTGTTAAAATTCATATTCCTAACATGCCTGATTCGGATAATCCTCATCTTGAATCCTGGCTTAAACATCTTCGTAAAAATGTTTTGGATATTGATGAAAATACGATATTTATTGGTCATAGTCTGGGATGTGTTACGGCACTTCGCTATATTCTTGAAAAAAACATAAAAATTAAAGGTGCAATACTTGTTTCAGGTTTCATAAATGAAAATCCCATGGAGAAACAAACAGAAGGTCTACAAGAATTTGTAGATGGACCACTTGACATTGAAAGAATAAAAAGTCTAGTTCAATCAAGAATTGTTATTACTGCAAAAGATGATGATATTGTTCCAACCAAAGCAACACAAAAATTAGCCCAAGAGTTAGATGCAAATCTTATGATCCTTTCATCAGGAAAGCATTTTATTGCTCGTGATGGGTATATTGATTTTCCTGTTTTATTGAATGAAATCCAGAATTTAATTAATGCTTAATATTCTCATTGTAAATTTTAGGGTCGGTGTGATTATATTCATAATGTTTTTATTTTATAAGTGATCATTTAAATGAAAGTATCTAATAAAAATTGACTTGCATTAGATTTAAGTGATATAATATGAGCTAAATATTCAAAACTGCGATGAGAAGAAGTAGAAATCATAAGTTTTCAACAGAAAGCTACCGGTTGATGAGAGGGGTAGAAAACAGATTTTGAAATACATCTCTGAGTGGTACACTGAAAAGATTTATATCTTAGTAGGTTGTTGCCGGGTGCGACCGTTACATCGCTAGGGTATAAGCCTTTTGTGCCGTACCCGATGAGGTTTATACAGTGATGTATAAATAAATTTTGAGGTGGTAACACGTGAGTAAAACTCCCGTCCTTTGCGTAATGCAGCGGACGGGAGTTTTTAATTTTTTGTTTATAAGAAAGGATGACAGAAATGAAAGATGTTGAAGAACAGTTTAAAATTATTATGAAAGGTGTAAGTCAGGTTGTGAGCGAAAAAAATTTAAAGCGAAAGCTGGAGAAAAGTGTGTCCTCAGGAATTCCTCTTAGAATTAAGCTCGGACTAGATCCTTCTGCACCAGATATACATCTTGGTCATGCAGTTGTACTTAGAAAAATCAAACAAATGCAAGATTTAGGACATCAAGCAGTAATCATAATTGGTGATTTCACTGGAAAAATTGGTGATCCTTCAGGAAAAAGCAAAACCCGCAGACAATTGACAACGGAGCAGGTGATTGAAAATGCTAGGACTTATGAAAAACAGGTATTTAAAATACTTGATAGAGATAAAACAGAAGTTAGGTTTAATAGCGAATGGTTATCTAAGCTTAATTTTGAAGATGTGCTAAAGCTTGCTGGAAAAGTTACTGTTTCAAGAATACTAGAAAGAGATGATTTTGAGAAAAGATATAAAAGCAATAAACCTATAGGATTACATGAATTTTTTTATCCATTGATGCAGGCGTATGACTCTGTGGCGGTAAAGGCAGATATTGAAATGGGTGGTACAGATCAAACCTTCAATGTTTTAATGGGGCGTACACTACAAGGAGATTATAGCCAGGAAAGTCAAATAGCTTTATTTATGCCTTTACTTGAAGGTACGGATGGTGTTGAAAAAATGAGTAAAAGTTTAGGAAATTATATTGGAATATGTGAGGATGCCATTTCAATTTACCAAAAGATAATGACTATCCCAGATAATCTCATTATTAAATACTTTGAACTTGCCACAGATATTCATCCAGATGAAGTTGAAGCAATTAAGTTAAAGCTTAATAATACAGAAACAAACCCCCGGGATATTAAAATGCAGCTTGCAAAAGAAATAACAACCTTATATTGCGGAGTAAGTGAAGCAGAATCTGCTGAAGAGCATTTTAAGACTGTATTTCAAAAAAATCTCATTCCAAATGATATTGACGAATTTATTTTGTCTCAAGATTGCTTTGCATCAAATGACGAGGTGAATTTAGTAAAAATTATTACAGGAAGTGGAATTGCAGCTAGTAATAGTGAGGCTAAGCGCCTTATAGATCAAAATGCTGTAAGAATAAATGGTAAGAAGTATAATAATTTCCTAATGCAAAATTCAGGTAATAGTTTTGTTATTCAGGTTGGAAAGTCTAAGTTTGTTAAGGTAAGGAATGTTTAGTAATATCTATACATGAGGTCTAAGCAAAAAATCAACTTATACTAATGTTAGTTAGTACAGAATAGTACTTTATAACGAAGAAAAGTTATTTGTATGTAAAGAAGTAATTAAATATGAAAATATATATCGTTGGTTCAGTATCAAGTGGCAAGTTAACACTTGCAGAAAAATTGTCCCTAATATTAAAAATCCTTTACCAACCAATTGATGAAATTGTACATATCTCTGATAAATTAAACCCTTGGGGTAATCGCAAAAGACCCGTTGAGGAAAGGGATAATCTGTTTTATTCAATAATATAGCAACCAAGTTGGAGTATCGAAGATACAGGGAGATCTTGTTTTGAAGAGGGGTTAAAGATGGCAGATACAATTATCTTACTTGAAATTTCGCCGAAATTAGGGAATTACAGGATTATTAAACGCTGGGTAAAGCAACGACTTGGTATTGAAGAATGTATTTATAATCCACGATACCAAATGCTTAAATGTATGTTGCAATGGTCAAAAAATTATAATGAAGGAAAAGACAATTTAAAAGATAGAATTTCCCCATACAAAGAAAAAGTTATTACTTTAAAAAACAATAAGGATATTCATATATTTCTTGAGGAATGTCTTAATACAAAAAAATTAGCATAATGTTGGTACGCAACATGAAGTTTATATGCATTAATCTATAAAGTCAAATATATGAATATTCTTTGAAAATTAAACAATATGGTGTATAATGTAATTAATGTTGTTAAAAGGAGATAATTGGTTATGTTAAGAACCAGAACTAAAATTATACTTACAATTCCAGTGTGTATTTTATCACTTATTTTAATATTACTTTTAGCTATGTTTTTTAGTAATTCTAATGGAAGAGGAAGTTTTACATCTACTAAATCCATTGAATATAATACTAAGAATAGAATGATAATGTATTACTTTAGTTTTATTGGTTACAAATATACTCCTATAAGTCTTAAAAAGGGTGATAAATTGGTCTTAGATGTATCAGTAACTACCAAAGAAGGTAACTTAAAAGTAAGTTTAGAAAATGAAAATAATAAGGAATTATTTAGCACTGAAAATCCTAAAAAACATATTACTAAAACAGTTAATATAAATGAGAATGGTAATTACAAAATACAAGTTGAAGGAAAACATCAAGGTGGCTATAATGTTAAATGGAATATAGAAAGTTAATTAACAGTTTTCTTATTTAATATAACAATTAAAAAGTGAATAATTTACTGAAGCACCGTATTATTTTAAATGAACTGCACCCTGTCAAGTAGACAGTGGAAATAATAAAAGTTATTTAAACGGATAAAGCCCTAAATTCCATTGGGGTTAGGCCGTTTAATCTTTTTTGTAGTCTCTTAGTATTATAGAAATTG
>NZ_LROR01000078.1:0-12228 GCF_001675205.1 Clostridium coskatii
GAACACGAGGAGATAGGTCAGAGGTGTAAGCAGGGCAACCTGTTAAGCTGACTGATACTAATAGGTCGAGGGCTTGACCAAATAAAAACGAAAGAAAAAAAGTTTACTGTGCAATTTTGAGAGGACAGAGTAATTTGAACTCTTAAAAGTTAATATATATGAAAATTGATAGAAGCGAGCACATTGAGAAAAGGCTTGAATGAGGAGTAGAGTTTACTTGTGTAAATGAGCACCGCAATGAAAGACTTGACGAAGATATGAGAAGCTTATAGCAATTTTCGTCAATAAAATCTGGTGGTAATGACGTGAAGGTAACACCCCTTTCCATACCGAACAGGAAGGTTAAGCTTCAGGGTGCCGATGGTACTGCAGGGGAGGCCCTGTGGGAGAATAGGTCGCTGCCAGGTAATATGGTTCACTAGCTCAGTTGGTAGAGCACATGACTTTTAATCATGTTGTCCGGGGTTCGATTCCCCGGTGAGCCACCAAAAGAAGTACTTGAATGTACTTCTTTTTTTATGTGGAAAAAAGCCATAGAATATGGCTTTAGTTATTTAATGTAGATTGAATTAAGCAGTTCTTTTCCCGTAGAAGTTTTAAAATATTTATTTTTCATGTATTCTATATCAGATATTTTAATATTATCTTCATATGCGTTTACTAAAAAGTCGCTTTCAATCAATATCTGTAAATCTATTTTATCAATTTTATTGTAACTATGATGATTACCTATTAAAAAGCATATTCTTTCAATTGCTGTATCATCTAGATCTATTTCTTTAAGCAGTTCTTTAGCTACGGGAGGCCCTTCAATTTCTTGATAATTTCCAGCTGAACTATTATATTTCCTTTCGCTTTCTTTAATCCCTATATCATGAAGTATGGAAGCTAATTCAAGTATAAGCATTTCATTATCATTTAATCCTTCTAATTGACCTATAGTTTTGCTAAAACCATGTACTTTTAAAGCATGATTTATTCTTTTTATATCATTTCCAAAATAAAGTATCATTTTTTTAGTAACGTAACTTGCTAAATCTGACATGAGTGCCTCCTTATGTTTAAATTATAGTATTAGTATATCGAATTTGTACTAGTATATCAATTTTACTGTGATAAAATATTTATATATTTATTAATTGAAAAGTAGAGGATTAGGTGTAATGAAAAGTATTTTATTGGTAGAAGATGATAAATCATTAAATAGGGGAATTAGCTTTAAATTAAGTAAAGAAGGATATAAGGTTTTTTCATCAAGAACTATTGAAGAAGCAAAAATAATATTAGCAGAAAATAGCGTTGACCTTATGATCCTTGATGTAGGCTTGCCCGATGGGAATGGATTTGATTTATGTGGGGAAGTTAGGAAAAAAAATGACTTACTTATTATATTCTTAACGGCCTGTGATCAAGAAATTGATATTGTAACAGGACTTGATATGGGAGCAGACGATTATATAGCCAAGCCATTTAGTCTTATGGTATTAATGTCTAAGATAAATGCTCTACTTCGAAGAAATTCTAATAAAAATCAAAGCAAAAAAATCGTATCCGGAGATATAGTTTTTTCTATAACGGATATGAAAGTGTTAAAAAACGAAGAGGAATTATTTCTAAGTAAGACTGAAATAAAACTTTTAAAGTATTTAATGGATAATGCAGGACAAATCATAACCAAAGATCAGCTTTTAAATAAATTATGGGACATAGATAACACATTTGTAGATGACAATACTATAGCGGTAAATATAAGAAGACTTAGAGAAAAAATAGAGGATAATCCTTCAAAGCCTAAATATATAAAGAATGTTAGGGGAATGGGGTATATATGGATAGAAGGATGTGTAAAGATATGATTGAATATTTAAAAGAAAATCCCTTATTGAAGAAAGTATTTAATATAATGATTATTACTATATTAAGTATTTCCGTGATAACTTGTTTTGTAAATTACTATATAACTGAACAAGTGTATAAACAAAATATAAATTCTACACTTCAATTAGTTGGAACACTTACAAGATTAAATCCTGAAAATGAAACTGAAATTGTAAAAACTGTGCTGTTTAAAAAATATGATGCTAAAAATTTGGAATATGGAAAAAGTATTGCTAAAAAATATGGTTATGGTGATGAAGTTACAGCATGGAATGATGATGCATTTAATAAAAATGTATATAATATGATAAAAATTAATTTTATATTGTTTATAGTAATCTTAATTGAATCAATGTTGATTTTCAGAAGCTGCAGTTTATATGTTATGAAAAGGCTTGAGTATATATTAAATAGTGTTGATGAGGCAGTAAATGGAAAACTCTTGACGGATATGAATAGCTTTAATGAAGGAATTTTGTCTAAGATATATTCTAAAATGTGTGATTTAAGCAGAATACTTAATTTAAATATCGAAAAATTGTATAGGGAAAAAGAAAATATAAAGTATCTTGTTACAGATATTTCACATCAAATAAAAACTCCGATATCCTCAATTAAACTCTTTAATTCAATTTTAATAGAAGATGAAAGTATAAGTAAAAATGAAAAAAGAGAATTTTTAAATACAATAAAAGAAGAAGTTTTAAAACTTGAGTGGCTTACAGGTTCCCTTATAAAGTTGTCCAGGCTTGAAGCTGGTATGATTGAGCTAAAAAAAGAAAAAAGGTCTATAAAGTATACAATACATAAAGCTATAGAAGGAGTTTATTCAAAAGTTCTGCAAAAAAATATAGAGATAAATGTTGAAAATGTATATGAATTTTCTATTTTCCATGATGTGAGATGGACTAAAGAAGCAATAGTTAATGTACTGGAAAATGCCATAAAGTATACAGATAGTAATGGGAAAATAAATGTAAGTATGACTGATATGAATTTTTTTATAAGAATTGATATAGAAGATACTGGTATAGGAATACCAGGTGAGGACTTCAACAAGATATTTAAACGATTTTTTAGAGGAAATTGTAAAATAGTTCAAGAATCTGAAGGTTCTGGTATAGGATTATATCTTACAAGAAAGATACTAGAAGAGCAAGGTGGAAGTATAATGGTTGATTCAAAGCTAGGGGAAGGAAGTAAATTCAGCCTTTTCTTACAAAAATGTAAGTGATATTGAAAGTGAATTGTAATATTAACATGTTATCCTCTAAGTATAATAATTAAATATTGAAGAGAGGTAATGTTATGAAGGTATTGGAAGTAAAATCTCTAAAAAAATATTATGGGAAAGATGAGAATTTAGTTAAAGCAGTCGATAATGTAAGTTTTTTTGTAGATGAAGGGGAGTTTGTTGTAATAATTGGTACATCAGGTTCAGGTAAGAGTACACTGCTTCACATGGTTGGAGGTCTTGATAAACCAACATCAGGGGAAGTTTATATTGTAGGACAGAATATATTTTCAATGAAGGATGATAAGCTTGCCATATTTAGAAGAAGAAATATAGGTTTTGTTTTTCAAGCATATAATCTTATACCTGTCTTAAATGTGTGGGAAAACATAACACTCCCAATAGGACTTGATGGTAAAGAGGTAGATGAAAGTTATGTTAAAGAACTTATGGAAACTTTGAATATATATAATAAGAAAAATTCACTGCCAAATGCCCTGTCAGGTGGGCAGCAGCAGAGAACGGCTATATGTAGAGCTCTTGCAGCTAAACCTTCTATAATACTTGCAGATGAACCTACAGGAAATCTTGATTCCAAGACAGCGCAAGAAGTTATGGCGCTCTTGAAGATGTCAGTAAAAAAATATCATCAAACTCTAATTATGATAACTCATGATGATAAAATTGCACAGATGGGTGATAGAGTGATTAGAATTGAAGACGGAAAAATAGTGCAAGGGAGGGAGTAAGTATGAATTATATATCCAATCTTGCCAAGAAGAATTTAAAGTTTTCTAAAACAAAGAATATACTGATCATACTCACTATAGCGTTAGCTACTTGTCTTATAACTGCATCAGGAATAATGTTTTACAGCATACAAAGTTCTATAATAAATTCAGCTGAAGAACAAATGGGAAATTATCATGGAGTGTATATTAATGTAAATAATAAACAAATTGAAATGTTAGAAAACAATAGAAAAATTGAAAAGGTAGGTGAATGCATTCCATTTAAAACTATAAAAAATAAAGATTTAAGTGATTCTCAAATGGAGTTATTTTATACAGATTATGCAGGGGCAGATATGACGAATGTGAAATTAAAACAAGGAAACTTGCCTCAAAAATCAAATGAAATAGCACTAGAATCATGGGTACTTGATAAATTGAAGGTAAAATCTAAAATAGGAGAAAACATTCATATTAAAGATGAAAACAATAAAAGTATGGATTTTATTTTAAGTGGAATATTAAGCGATGATAAAATACGTAAGCAGCAAAATAATGTCATAGGTGTAGTATCAAAAAAACTTGTAACTCAAAATTTATATAAAATAAAAACGGCATGTTATGTAAGGGTTAAAAATCATAGAAATATTATGAGCACTGTTTTTGATATTGGACATAGTATTCGTTTAAAAGATGAAAATATAAAGACAAATTCGCTGTATATAAGTGCAGTAGGAGGAGATCCATCATTACTAATATCATTTCTTGTTATAGCTTTAATTATAGTAATTGCAACTATGGTGGTTATCTATAATATATTTTATGTATCTGTTATTGAAAGAATAAAACAATTTGGTCTTCTTTCTGCAATTGGTGCAACTAAAAAGCAAATTAGAAAAGTTATATTTAAAGAAGGATTTACTTTATCAATTATAGCAATTCCAATAGGGATTATATTTGCACATGTAATATATTATATAGTAAGGCAACTACTAATATCAAAGTACTCCATAGAAATAAAATCTTCACCATATATTATAATTATTTCGGCACTAATAAGTTTATTAGCAGTTGTAATTTCCCTTAGAAAACCAGAAAAGCTTTCTTCGAGAATATCTCCAGTAGAATCAATGAGATACAGCGGTGTAGAAATAAATTCAAAGAAAAAAGAAAGAAATTCAATTAAGAAAATATCTATATCTAAAATTGCACATTTAAATCTTTGGAGAAATAAAAAGAGAACAATTATGACTATGATTTCTCTTACCATGAGCGGCATTTTATTTATTGTAATTTGTACTGTACTTAAAAGTATGAATATATATAATCTCACAAAACAAGATTTTAAACACGAATTTTCATTAACAAGCACAGAAACAGAGGGTAATCCTTTAAATGATGAGATAATAAATAATATAAAAAATATTAAAGGGGTTAAAAATGTCAGTACTGAAAAATATACCGGGAATATATCTGTAAACAATTTAAGCTATGGACTATATGGATATGATGATTATCTTTTAGGTAAATTTAAAAAATATTTAATAGCGGGAAAAATATCTTCTGAGGAATTAAAAAGTAAAGATGAAGTTTTAGTTGCAACTAATTATGATAAAAATGATAACAGAATTTGCAAATATAAAGTTGGAGATAAAATAAATTTATCAATTGCAGTAGATAAAAATGGGAAACAAACAGAAAGTATAAAAAAACAATTTACTGTGGCAGGTATAGTTAGTAAGAACATAGGAAGCTTTGGCTGGAAAATAGATGGATATGACCTTATAACCCACGAAGATGTGTTTACAAGAGGAGAATTTAAGGACAAGTTAGTTAGTGCAAATGACAACAAAATGGCAGGAGTATATATAGATATTGACAGCAGCAAGTTTGAATCTATAAAAAGCAAAATTAAATCAATTTCACAAAAAGACAATAGGATATTCTATGATTCAAATACAGATTACAAAAAGGAACTTGAAAGTCAGTATATGGGAATGCAAATTATTGCAATGAGCTTTATTGGTATTATAGCCCTTATTGGAATTTTAAATCTTATAAATACCATGATTACAAGTATACTTACTAGAAAAAAAGAGTACGGAATGCTTCAGGCTGTTGGGCTTTCAGATAGAGAGCTTCGTAAGATGCTTCAAATTGAAGGAATATATTATTCTCTTGGAAGCTCTTTAATGTCTATAATTTTTGGAGCATCTTTGGGATACCTGTGTTTTAAATTGTTTAAAAGGTCCGGAGCAGATTATGCAGAATATAAATTACCACTAGGTTCAATTTTGGTATTGATTTTAGCGTTTGCTATAATAACAATACTCATAACATATTTAATTGAAAATAAATTAAAAAAGGAATCAATTGTAGATAGAATAAGATATAGTGAATAAAATTAAGTTTTCACCTAGAAATTTTACGTAAAGTTTCTAAGTGAAAACTTTTATTTATCCGATGGCTACCTGCTCTAATACACCCACTTTTCCAAGTGAGAGTAAAGAGCAGGTACATCCCTGGATAACGATTTCTAAGCATCAGGTGGAGTCAAAACTCCATCTGATGTCAAGAACTCTGTTTATATGTATGCTATAATTGGATTATGATAGGTTATAAAGTTAGATGCAGAATATATGATAACTAATGTGTAATTAAATTATCAATGTATTTGATTGGAGGTAAAAATGGAGGACTTAGATTTATTCAAAGAAATATGTGAAACTCATGCACCAAGTGGCAGAGAAGATTGGCTGTATTCTATTATAGAAGATAATTTTAACCAATTTGGAGATATAACTATAAGTAAGCTTAATAATATGTATATACATAAAGAAGGAAAAACTTCTAGAAAATTAATGATAATGTCTCATGCAGATGAAATTTTTTTAATGGTAAAAGAAATAACAAAAGAAGGTTTTATAAAATTTAAAGGATTAGGAATAGATGCCAAAAGCCTTGTTGCTCAAGAAGTTATCATTCATGGAAAAGAAAATGTATCTGGAGTTGTGGCGTTAAAATATGATTATAGTGATAAACAAAAAAGTAAAGTTAGTATGGAAAACCTATATATAGAAACTGGTTTTTGCACAGAAAAATTAAGAAGTTTAATTAAGGTAGGAGATTATATTACTTTAGATAGAAAAATGGTAGGGCTTTTAAATGACAATGTAAGTTGTAAGTCAATAGATAACAGAGCTAGTATTTTTGCCATGTACGTTTGTGCGGAAGAACTTAAAAATGTAAATCCAGATTTAAATGTTTACTTTGTGTGTTCATGTCAGGAGGAAGTAGGACATAGAGGAGCCAAAATGGCAAGTTACGAAGTTAAACCTGATATAGGTATAGCACTTGATGTTACTTTTGATGGTGGAACTTTAGGGGATAGCGATAGGGAAAATAAGCTGGGAGCAGGGCCAGTTATATGTATAGGTCCTAATATACATACTAAAATTAAAAATAGGATAATACAAACTGCAGATAAATATAGCATTCCATACCAAATTGAAGTTGAGCCGGGAAACACTGGAACTGATGCTTGGGATATTCAAACTGCAGAAGGGGGAATACCTACACTTCTTATATCTATTCCTATAAAGTATATGCATACTTCTGTAGAAGTGGTAAATTTGAAAGATATCAAAAACACAGGAAGACTTTTGGCTAGGTTTATTCAAGAGTTAAAAGAGGATGAATTGGAGGGATTATTTTGCTTTTAGAAAAGCTATCTAACTGTATAGGACCTTCTGGTTACGAAGAAGAAATTAGAAATGTAATAAAAGAGGAGTTGTACACTTTTACTGATAATGTAACTGTAGACAGAATGGGAAACGTTATAGTCCATAGTGATAATAATGATAATTCTTCACCTAAAATAATGATAGCTTCTCATATGGATGAGAGAGGTCTTATAATTACAGCTTATAATGATGATGGGACTCTAAAGTTTTCAACTTTAGGTAAAATGGAAAAAGGAGCATTGCCTTGTAAAACTGTTTTAATTGGAAACAAAAAAGTACATGGTGTTATAGGCATAAAACCAATACATCTTCAGAATAAAAGTGAAAGGGATAGAAATATATCTTATGATGATATGTGTATAGATATTGGAGCCTCAAGTAAAGATGAGTGTAGGAAAACTGTTTCACTTGGAGATTTTGTAGTATTTGACAATAGTTTTTCTAATTTTGGAGACAATTTGGTAAAAGGCAAGGCTTTAGATAATAGAATAGGATGTTCTATACTTTTAGAATTATTGAAGGAAAAATATGAGTGTAATTTATATGGAGTGTTTTATGTCCAGGGAAATATAGATAAAAGAGGAATTTATACTGCAGCTTACAATGTTAAGCCTGATATAATGATAGATTTAGATACTATAAATAGTACTGATGGTGAAGGCGTACCGGAATATTTAAAAACAAATGAACTTACAGGAGGACCCGTTATACCTTTTAATATGGAAGAGTCTATATTTAATAGAGACATTGTAAAGTCTATTAGAAATAAGGCAGATAATATGGGAATTGCTTATAAAAAGAGCATAAGTACTAAGGATACAAGTAAACTTAAACCAGTCCGTTTACCTATTAATAACTGCAAGACAGCAGCGGTATTAATACCATGCAAACATATGGATTATAATATTTCAATGTGCAGCTTGATGGATTATGAAAGTACTTTAACTTTGGTAAAAAGTTATTTGTCAGATTTATCCGATAACTACCTGCTCTAATACTCACACTTCTCCAAGTGTGAGTAAAGAGCAGCTACGTCTCTGGATAACGATTTCTAAGCATCAGGTGGAGTTAAAACTCCATCTGATGCCAAGAACTCTGTTTATAGATGATAATTTAAAATATTGAGGGGTGAAATTTTTATGGATAAACTTCTAATAAAATTAATCAATTCTTTTGGAGTTAGTGGTAAAGAAGATGAAGTGAGGGAAGTAATAAAGGAACGTTTAAATGAAATTAATCAAGATATGTATGAAGATGATATAGGTAATGTAATAGTAAAATTAGGTTCTGGTGAAACTAAAATAATGCTGTGTACTCATATGGATTCTGTAGGATTTATAGTAAACCATATAGACGATGATGGCATGATAAGGGTGGACAACATAGGAAATTTTAAAAAGGAAGATATATCCCATAGTTTTATAAGGTTTGATAATGGAACCTTAGGAAAAATATATACTTCTCACGAAGGCGAATTTGTAGATATAGGCGTGAATGAAAGGGAAGATGCTTTAAAAAAGGTAAATGAAGGTGATATGGCATCCCTTGTAGGACCGTATTTAAGTGTAGGTGACAACAATGTTATAAGCCCACTTTTACATAATAAGGTAGGATGTTATATACTTTTAAAGCTTATAGAATATGTAAAAGTAGAAAATGCAGAGCTTGATTTTGTATTTGCATCACAAGGTGAAATAGGAGGAATAGGTGCTAGAATTGCTGCAAATAATATAAACCCTGATTATTGTATAATAGTTGGTACTGAAAATGCCACAAATGCGGAGGAAAGAAAAAACAACATAAATATAGATGAAGGACCAGTAATTAAAATTATGGATAGTTCACTTATAATGCATAAAGATATAAAAGAGATGTTAGAAAATTGTGCTAAGAGATCAGAAATAAATTTACAATACAGCATAAGTACAGGTAAATCTGAAGGGGAATTAGTGCATAAAGAGAGAATTGGAATAAGAACCGGAGAAATTGCAGTACCATGTAGATACAAGTATTCCACATCTGAAATGGTATCAATAAATGATATAGAAGATACTATAAAATTATTAAAGCAACTGGAAAACTTTAAAGAAATAATATAATAAAAAGAATCTATCTTATAAAGATACGCCATTTATAAAAATAGCTTCTATGATAAATCATCATAGAAGCTATTTTTATAGAGTTTTTACAATATATAATTAGTAAAAGGGAACCTTAAATACTATTTAGAGTGTTCTTTAATTTTTTCCAGTCATTTTCATACATAAGTTTGAAAGAATCATTTCTATTATAAGTTAATGCAGATGGATGATACATAGGGAATATATCCTTTTTCAAATCTTCATTAAAATAGATTTTACCGTGGCATTCACCTATAGAGTTAAATTTAGTAAATCTTTTTAAAGGAGTATTTCCTAAAGTTACAATTATTTTAGGATTAACTAGCTCAATTTCTCTATTTAGTATATCTTTAAATAGTTCAATTTCAGAAGTTTTAGGAGGCCTGTTACTTATAGTTTTTCTCCCATTTTTCCCTTGATTTATTTTTATTGGTCTTAAAAAGCAAGTGTTAGTTATTCTAATATTCTCTCTTTGTAAACCTATGGAGTTTAGATAACTTCCAAAGGTCTTTCCTGCCATTCCCACGAAAGGTTTACCTTGTTCTACCTCAGTTTTGCCCGGAGCTTCACCTATGAATAATATATTACAAGGAATAGGTCCATCACCAAAAATGTATCCGCCAGTAGGCGTTGCATCATATCCATCACATATTTTTTTAATTTTTTCTATAAGCTCTTCTTTAGCATTCATAAAAGAAGTCCCTCCTTTAAACTATCAACGTCAATTATATTTTAGCATATAAAGAGCTTTTAAATGCATTTTCAATTAAGTATAGGTTAAATTATTTATATAATGCGTGTATGTTCAAAATTGTATGCATACATTTTGAAAAGCATAGTGTGGATGATATAATTCTAACTAAAATTGTTTAAGAGGTGATTTTTATGGAAGCTCCATATATAATGACGCCTGGCCCTACAGAAGTTAGAGATAATGTTAGGTTTGCCAGAAGTGAAAGATGTACAAATCCCGACTTAGATATTCAATTTTATGATTTTTATAAAGAAACCTGTGAAGACATAGCTAAATTTTTAAATACTAAAAATCAGGTTAGAATATTAAGCGGGGAAGGAATACTTGGTCTTGAAGCAGCTTGTGCTTCTCTTACAGAAGAAGGAGACAGAGTACTTGTAATTGATAATGGCATATACGGTGAAGGGTTTGCTGATTTTGTAAAACTTTATGACGGAGAAGTAGTGTTTTTTAAAGGAAATAGAAAAAGGGAAATAGATGTGGATGAACTGAAGAAATTTTTAGATAAAGATAGTAAGTTTAAGTATGCTACAGTTGTCCATTGCGATACCCCTTCAGGAATGTTAAATAACATATCAAAAATATGTCCTATGCTTAAAGAAAAAGGAATATTAACTGTAGTAGATAGTGTATCTGCTATGGGAGGAGAAAAGTTAGAAGTAGATAATTGGAATATAGATATAGTGGTAGGTGGATCACAAAAGTGTATTTCTGCACCTCCAGGACTTACAATACTAAGTATAAGTCAAGATGCCTTTGAAGTTATGAGAAATAGGAAAAAACCAATAAGGTCTTTTTATTGTAATTTGCTAGCCTGGGAAAATTACTATGAGAAAAAGTGGTTTCCATATACGCCTCCTATAAGTGATATAGTTGGACTTAAAGTAGCGGTGGATAATATTTTAAAAGATAAAGATATTTTGAAAAGACATAGGGAAATAGGTAAAAGTGTTAGGATAGCAGTTAAAGAGGCAGGATTAAGCCTTTATAATGAAAATGGATATTCAAATACAGTTACAGCTATTGAAGTCCCAGAAGGAATAGATGAATCTAAGCTTAGAAAATATATGGTAGATAATTTCAATGTTTTAATAGCAGGATCTTTTGGATATTTACAAGGGAGAGTAGTAAGAATAGGACATATGGGTGAAAATGCAAAAAAAGATATGGTGAGTTATACTTTATATGCTTTGCAAAAATCTCTAGAAAACTTTCAATTTTACTGTCAGTGTGATATGGCTAATTGCTTTTTAAAGAATGCTGAAAGCCTTGAATAATAAAAAATGATAATTTTATCTGGTGGCTCCTATCTTGTTTAGGTGGGAGCATTAGATAGGCTACATATTTGGATAATGTACTCTAAGTTCTAAAAAGTTAGGAAGGCTGTTAATAATCATTAGGTGTCTGATACCGAGAGTTCTGGTTATTTTGTTATCCGATGACTACCTGCTCTAATACTCCCACTTCTCCAAGTGGGAGTAAAGAGCAGCTACGTCCCTGGATAACGATTTCTAAGCATCAGGTGGAGTCAAAACTCCATCTGACGCAAAGAACTCTGTTTATATTAAAAAAACAACATAACCTAGTGTGTCAGTATAAGAATACTTAAGGAATAAGTATTATAGTGTATGTATTATAAGGTAATTTTATATAATGGTGATATTTTTGAATTATGCATATACGTAATGTGTTAGAATAGCAACTGTCGTCATCAAGCGAAGATATTAATTTGAGAATATCAATTGTAATGTCTCGTGCAATTCTTTAT
>NZ_LROR01000079.1:0-2523 GCF_001675205.1 Clostridium coskatii
AGGTATATGGTGATTTTGTTTCTTTACAATTCAATTTTACCATAAATCAGTGAGGAGTTATTTTATTTTACGACAAAAAATATCCCGCATTTATGCGGGTTACAGCGTTTCGCAAACGCCTATTTCTAAAATAAGTACAAAAGGAGTATATACAAATTGTAATATAGAAAATAGTACCGCTATAATCGTAAACAAATCAAAATTTATAGAGTATACAACTGTATTGAAATTAGATATTAAATTATATGTCTTCATAAAATATTGAATTACACCACTTATAGCAGAAATTCCTATGAGAACAGTTACTATAGGTTGAATACTATAAAATGCACAATCAAGAAGTACAAAATTGCAACTTTTTATTGATTTTATTAAAAGTTTAAAAAAATATCTGCTGGATACATCTGCAAATCCCTGCATCCACCTTTTTCTCTGTTTCCAAGACTGGAAAAGTGTAAGTGGCTTTTCATCATATATTATGGCATCATGAGCCCATCCTACCTTATAACCATGCAATACCAATTTACATGTAAACTCCAAATCTTCCGTAAGACACGTGGCACCCCAACCTAACTTTTTTAAAACAGTTATATCTATGCAAAAACCAGTTCCACCAAGTTGAGTCGACAAACCTAAATTACTTCTGGCTAGTTGAAACATCCTGTTGCAGGTCCAAAATGCTATAGAATAACTTCCTGTAATCCATGTATCACAAGGGTTCTTACTATCCAAATAACCTTGAACAACTTTATAGCCTTTGCAAAGTTGCTTATTCATCTCCTTCAAGAAATTCCTATTAACCAAATTATCAGCATCAAATATAGCAACAGCATCATATTTCTTTTTCATCTTAAAGATCTTATCAAACATCCACTCCAGTGCATAACCTTTACCTCTTTTTCCTTCGGTAAATCTTTCATACACAATGGCTCCTTTTTTTCTAGCCTTTAATGCAGTTTTATCTGTACAGTTATCTGCAATTACAAAAATGTCGTATAATGCCTTAGGATAATCAAGTTTTTTTAAACTTTCTATAATATCATCAATTACAACTTCTTCATTGTGAGCTGCAACAACTAATGCAAAACTTTTTTCTGGTTTTACCTCTCCAGTATCTTTTTTTCTCCGTATGCCAAAAATTGATATAAACAAATAATAAATAGATATTATATAAACTGTATAAGTTAAAACACGAGAGGCATTATGAATTAATTCCTTAAAAATGCTCAATTTAATCCCCCCTAATTCAAAGTTATTTTAGCACAAATAAAAATTAATTACTATAGTAATTATAATAATTAATTAAAATATTTTATTTATGTAAAAAAGCAGCACTTAAAAGTTCTACCTTTTTACATAAATTTTCTATAATGAAATTATTTTAGTTATTATATTTGCATCACAAGCATAGGCAATAGCAGACTCATAAGATATTAATCCTTTTTTATAAAGTTCCGCCAGTGCTATATCCATTGTCTTCATACCATACTTTGACCCGGTTTGCATTGAAGATTCTATTTGATAGGTTTTTCCTTCTCTTATCATATTTTTAATGGCGGGAGTAGCAATCATAGTCTCAACTGCTGCTACTCTTCCCTTACCATCTTCTCTATGTATAAGCTGCTGAGATACTATTCCCCTTAAAACTGCTGCTAATTGTATTTTTATCTGCTGTTGTTGATACGGTGGAAATACATCTACAATTCTATCTATAGTTTTAGCTGCTCCTATAGTATGTAAAGTCGAAAATACAAGATGTCCGGTTTCAGAAGCTGTAAGCACAACAGATATAGTTTCAAGGTCTCTCATTTCTCCCACTAAAATTACATCTGGATCTTCTCTAAGTACTGACTTTAAAGCATTAGCATAGCTTAGGGAATCTTTTCCTATTTCCCTCTGATTTATTATAGACTTGTTGTGCTTATGTAAATATTCTATAGGATCTTCTAAAGTTATTATATGTGCAGCTCTTGTACAATTTATTTCATTTATCATAGCTGCTAAAGTCGTACTTTTTCCACAACCTGTAGGACCTGTTACCAAAATCAGTCCTTTTTTATAAGATAAAAGATTTTTTATTACCTGTGGAAATTTAAGTTCATTTAAAGTTGGTATTTTCAATCCTACAACTCTCACTGCAATGGCATTACTTCCCCTTTGCTTGAAAATATTTACTCTAAATCTGCCAAGTCCAGCTACAGAAAATGATATGTCGATTTCTCCAATTTTCATATATTTATCATAATCTTTATCTAATATTTCTTTACTAAATCTTTCTGTATCTGATGGCTGCAGTTTTTCTTTTCCAAGTACTTCAAGTTCTCCATTTACCCTTATTACAGGAGGTATACCTACAGTAAGGTGCAAATCTGATGCCTCTTCTTTAATAGTTATTTCTAATAAATCTTTTAATGATAGCAATTTAAGTTCCCCTCTCTGATCCGTCTATATTTTCAATAATTATTTTATAGAATAAAACTTTAATTCAAAAATTTAAAAGTTATTTATAAAATTATAATATAA
>NZ_LROR01000080.1:0-1579 GCF_001675205.1 Clostridium coskatii
TCCAAAGAACATTCAGACTTAGCCCTGCCAATATGAAATTATGTCCACATATGTACATTGCAAACATTTGAATTGTAGGATGTTTCTATTTTCATTGGCGGCTGTGAAGTAAGTCATGATTCGTTGAAAATTGAATAGTACGGTGTTATCATATAATTAATGTAAGTTAATACAGAATAGTAAATTATTACATCTAAATTTATCTAGGAAACAGGATAACTAATTATAGATGGAATGGGGGATAAAAATGGATTGCTTAAGTACAGAACTCAGGAAACTTCTTATTGAAAAGGGTGCCTCAATTGTGGGATTCGCAGATTTAAAAGATATTCCAGAAAACCAAAGGGAGGGTTATAGATACGGAATTTCAATTGCAGTATCACTGAATCCATATATAATTGCTGGAATAGAGGATGGACCAACAAAAGATTATTATGGTGAATATGTAAGAGTAAATAATCTTCTAGATGATCTTGATGAATATGCGGCAGAGATTATAAGGCAGCATGGATTTAGATCATTACCAAAAGTAAAAAGAAGTATCCAAACAGACGAAACAACTTTAACAACAATTTTGCCTCATAAAACTGTAGCAACTAGATCTGGAATTGGTTGGATTGGAAAATGTGCGTTACTTATTACAAAAGAATTTGGTTCTGCAGTAAGGTTATCAACTATATTAACTGACGCAGAATTAAATGTTGGCTCACCTATAAACGAATCAAAATGTGGTAAGTGTTTAATATGTACAAGTTTTTGTCCTAGCAATGCAGTGTTAGGAGTTAACTGGAAAGTAAATATGGATAGAGATAACTATTTTGATGCTTTTAAGTGTGGACATGAAGGGCGAAAAAGAAGTAATAAACTTGGAGTAGAGGAAAGAGTTTGTGGAAAGTGCATGTATGTATGCCCTTGGACACAAAAATATTTAAAATCAAAAGGAAATAAATGAGTGTAAAAATGTTAAAAACATATTCATTAATAACAAATTTATTTATGAGTATAAACATTCTTTTCTATAATTTGATTAGGACATATTATTCTTATTTAACCTAACAATTAAAAAGTGAATAATTTACTGAAACGCCGCATTATTTAAAAAATTTTACGGCGTTTTTATGTTCGTAATACGGTATTTTTGTTCATGAAAGGGAGATGGGAATATGATAATGACTGAGTTTTACAGGCAAAAATTAGCACAGTTAAATAGAAATATTCAGGATGCTGAATTAGAAAGAGATTTTAAGAAAGTGGCCAAGCTACAGGCTGAAAAAGCTGACATTGAAAAGAGAATCAAAGAAAAATAAAAACCAGGGATATAATTCCCTGGGAAAAAATAATTAGAGAGGAACTAATATTGAAGTATCTAATATTATAGACATAAGTGGATTATTTATACAATAGGTTAAGCAATCTGGTAATATGTCAAGATAGTTTTTTTAAAGATTTCGGTATGTTTTTCTTAAAAAAGGGCGCACAAAATAGACGTTCGAATTTTTTGACAAAAAATCGAATGTTAGTTCGTCTTGATATGAAATTCGGTGTCTAATTTTTCACCGGTGTACAGTTGGTTTTTGAC
>NZ_LROR01000081.1:0-6507 GCF_001675205.1 Clostridium coskatii
ATATGTGAAAGTTCTACATACGGCTTAGATACAACTGCATTGTCCAATTTGCAAATAGTTGCATTCATTATAATCCCCCCGTCATAATAACAATTTCCAATTCAACCTTGCATTATTATAGGAAAGTCCATTAACATTCTTCTATTTTCCCATTATAGAAGAATATCATACTTAAATAATCATAGCTTGAACTTTATTTTTTTGATTGAAGGACTCCCTTTCAACTTTTATAAGTTCTGCTACAATACTTATTGCTATCTCTTCAGGAGTTTGCGCAAATATAGTAATACCTATAGGGCTGTGTACCCTTTTTAAGTCTTTCTCTGTATATCCTTCATCTAAAAGACAGTTATATACAACTTCTTTTTTGGCCTTACTTCCTATCATACCTATATATTTTGCATCAGTTCTAAGCATTTGCCCCAGCACTTCCTTGTCATAGGCATGCCCCCTAGTGACTATTACTATATAACTGTTATTATCCACATTTATATATTTAAGTATATTTTCAAAAGAAGGAACTACTTTTACTTCTTCAACATCTTTAAATCTCTCTCTATTTGCAAATTCTTTCCTATCATCTATAACAATAGTTTTAAAATCCAATATTTTTGTTACTTCTGCAATTTTTTGTGATACATGTCCTGCCCCTATTATATATAGGGTTTTACAATTTAAAACAGGTTCTATTAAATAATGTCCCTCCTCTAGATCAATATACTGCATAGTAATATGTTTAAATTCTTCTCTTATCTTTCTTATTACATACTGAACTTTCTCGTCTTCTTCACCATAAAGTGATGATTCACTACAAACCCATTTATCTATACCTTTTATGCTCTTTCCTTCTTCAGGGATCCTGGTTACAATTACAAAATTATCACCTCTTCTCTTTAACTTCTGAACATTTTTATACATTTCCACCATCTTATTATCATTGTAATCCACATATTCCAAAAGCAGTTTAATGTCTCCACCACATGCTGCTTCTAGTTTTTCCACTCTTTCACTAGTAAGTGAACATTTTTTAATTATATATGCACCATTTTCAAAAACTTTTGAAGACAATTTTATAGCTGCAGCTTCAAATATACCCCCACCTATGCTCCCTATAACTGAAAAATCCTTTTTTATAATCATCTTGGTGCTCTCTTCTCTAGAGGCAGATCTCGATTTTTTTAAAATAGTAGCTAAAACAAAGTCTTCCTTTTTATCCAAAAGCTCATTTATTGTTTCATAAATATCCTCCATAATTACCCTCTCCCCCTATTATCATGTACCTTTTCTTCATCACTATCTATGCTTCAAGGGATGTCATTTTCATTTTGACTTTGCAATTTCTATAAATATAATTTCCTCCTGCATCTGTAATGTTATACATACAAAACGGTATAAGTTTTCCTTCTTCACTTACTACATGAATACAGCAGTCCTTTACTCTTTCTAAATCCACATTCCAGATATCTTGAAAGGCCATGCCAGATATACTAAAAGAATAATTATTTATGTTGTATAATATTTTATCCCAGCTATCAATTTTACTAGATTTCACCTTTGTATTAGGATTAGTGACTTTTCTAGAAGACCAGTTTCGTGAAACAAACTCTTTGGCTTTTCTTGCCCCTTCTTCTGCCTTCTCATTTTTGCTGCAGCAACTTTTAGAGTTATTTGTAACATTTATCAATTCTTTTTTATCTTTATATATATAATTGCCATGAAAAGAGCAAAGTGCATTTTCACATCCAGGAGGTTTCATGCTTTCTATTTTAAATTTTCCAAGTGTTTGTTTTTCTATATTTTCTATGATTTCAGGTAGGGTAATTCTTTGTTCTTCTTTAGGAATAAATGGTACCCTTCCAAAATAACTCACAGGTTGAAAATGTACTCCCCTTACTGCCGGCATATTATTCAATCCAAAATTTATAATTTCCCCTATATTATCCTCATTTATTCCGGGAACTATAGTTGGTACAAGAACTACACCTATATTATGCTTTCTACAGTTTTCTATAGCTTTCACCTTAAGGTTTAAAAGTTCAGCTCCCCTTAATTTTCTATATATCAAATCCGTTGTACCATCAAATTGTAAAAAAATCGAACTAAGTCCTGATATCTTTAATTTTTTAACATACTCCTCATCTTGTGCCATGCGTATACCATTGGTATTCACCTGTATGAATTTGAATCCAAGTTTCCTTCCTAATTTTACTATATCAGGTAAATCATCTCTAATCGTAGGCTCTCCCCCTGACAACTGTACATTACAGCTTCCAGAAGACTCTAGTAATTTTTTATACATAAATTTTATTTTTTCTATGGAAATATCTTTTTCCTTACCTGCATAAGAATCTGCAAAACAAAATTTGCACTTTAAATTACATCTTTGAGTAACTTCTATTAAAGCTGTACATGTATGCTGCCTATGCTCACTGCAAAGGCCGCAGTCAAATGGGCATCCTTTTTGGACATTTGTAGAAGGATTTTTTATATAAGCCCTTTCTTTATTTCTAATCCATTTCTTCATGGAAATATTTCCTTTCCATAAAATAGTCTTAAATTGTCCATGATCTGGACAATATTTTTCCATATAAACTTTATTGACATCTAAAACTTTTTTTGCGTCAATCTTTTTTAAACAAATTGGACATAAACTTTGAGTTTCAGAAATTATATCTACACTTTTCACACATCATCATCCCTATCTCCAAAATCATATCCATACTTACATATTATCTGTTGAATCTTTTCATAACTTTTAAGAAGTATTTCTCCACATTTCACAGGATAATTTATATTACCATTTTCATCAGTTATTTTTTGAATTCCTATTATATCTCTACACTCAGTACTTTCAAATTCTTCTTTAAACCAATTTATATATTCACTTAACATGGGCTGAAAATTTTCACTGTGATATTCCCTCGGCTCACCTTTTCCCGCATAAAGTCCTATAACAGCTATACCTCCAGTTAAAATTCCACATACTTTTTCATCGGATCCAAGCCCCCCACAAAGTCCATTCAAAGCCCTTATCAAGTCTGTATTTTCTGTTTCTTCATCTTCTAAAGCCAATTTAAGAATTATTTGAGTACAGCAAAACCCCGATGAAGCTAATTTATATATACGGAAAGCAGTATCATTCATAACATTCATCCTCCTTTTTCGCTATCATTATAAAATAGCCGGGCTTACAATTTTTTAATAGCTGCTGAAATTCACAACCATCTATAGAGCAGCTAGACACTTTATTCCAAAAAATACTCATGGACCCATAAGTAAATATTGTCTTTACCATAAGTTCTTTTAACATATCACTGCAGTCTTCCAAAAGTTCCACATGAAAACCTATATTTTTAACTATACTTTTAAGTTCATCCAAATTATGAAGACCTCTCATACAGCTATTAACTGAAATCTCATGAAGTTCATGGATAAATTCAGGTTTTCTGGCATATACATCTGTAATAATAAACCATCCACCAGGTTTCAATATTCTAAAAACATCCCCTATGACATTATTTAAATTTTCCATAAGGGAAAGGGTACATTCTGCAAAAACTCCATTGAATTCTGCATTATAAAATGGAATTTTTTCACCTTTCCCACAGATAAATTTTAAATCTTTATATATTTTTTTACCTTTATTTATTAATTTTTGAGAAGGATCAAGGCCAACTGCGCTTATATTATATTTTTTACACAAATAATTTAATGTAGCTCCCGTACCACAACCCAAATCCATTATAGAATCTTTTGAAGAAAGTTTGCAAAATTTTACTGCTTTATCTGTCAATGTAAATCCCCCAGGCCTTAGAGTTTCTCCTGTAATATTTTTCATATCATCACTCTCATAAGCATTACAGCATTTCATTATTTATCCTCCAGTCCTTTTTCCACCTCCAGCATTTTACCTAAGGCTAAATCTTCCTCTATAATTACCATCTTGCACTTAGGACACTGCATAAGCTCAACTTCAAAATTTCCACCAAGATAACAAACTTTTACCTTTTTAAGTTCTAATTCTTTACTACACTTATCACAAATCCATGGAGTTGTTCCTTCTTTGATAACATTCATAATTATTCCTCCACTATTTCCATTCTGTGACTATACACACTTTTAACTAAAATTTCATCCTTGCTTCTTTCATATTCTACCCAATAAGTTACATTACTAATTCTAAGTCTGCATAAATAATGTGAATTTTCAGGATTAAAAAATCTTTCTTTATTTTTTTCGGCATTATCTATGGCTTTTTCTATATCGTCAAGTAAAATTAGTCTATCTTTCATTTGATCTTTAACATTATCAGGTATGTTTAATTTAAACTCATAATGCTCTATTAAATCATTTACTTCCTCATTCCATAGATCTTTCAAAAGTTTAATTTTAAGAAGTGTTCTATTTTCACGCCTGCATGAAAGAGTAGGTATTTTTCTTAAAGCAGCTTTTTCTAAATCATCACTGTAAATTAAATCTAAAATATGAAAAGTTTTTTTACCCTCATCTATAAATAAATCCTTACACATTGAACAATAGACTAAATAATCCAGGTTACTTTCATTTATTCTATCTTTTACAAAGTCCTTTGATTGTTCCTTATTGGCAAAATACACAAGTCCTCCGTAACCACAGCATTTAGTTTTTTCTTTTGAAAATTTAAGTTCTTTTATTTTATATCCCAAAGAAGTTGCTACATTTCGTATACTTTCTTGAATTTCTTTATTATATCTAGTGGAACATGCATCATGTACAGTCAATATCTTGTTTTCTTTTATTTTATTGCCCTCAGGCACTCCATACTTATCCATAACTTCCCATAGAGAGATAAAATTCATATCCCCCATATATTTTTCAAACATACTGTAACAGCTAGAACAGGCTAAAATGAAAGTTGGCTTTCCTGCCTCTTCCCACTTATTTCGTATATCTTTTATATTTTTCTCCAGTAAATCCTGTCTTCCAGCCCAATCCGCCGGTGCACCACAGCAGCCCAGCATTATTCCAACTCCATCTTTGATATTTTCCATAAGATATTTATATATTTCAGGTATATATTCAGGAGAGGATGCAGGCAATTGACATCCTGGATAAAACATATATTTAACTTCTTCATATCCCGGTTGATTTTTTACCATTGAAAAATATTTGCTATTGCTGAATTCCATATCTTTAAGTGCAAAATCATGAGCTGATACAGGCATTTTTTCTCTTTCTACCATACTTTCACGGGTTTCTTGTATTATATCCTTCATGTCTAAATTAGAAGGGCACACTTCACCGCAAAGTCCACAAAGAGTGCAGGAATTAATCATTTCATTTGCATAATGATCTCCTAATATTATAACTTCATTGTGATTTATTTGTCTTATATATTTTTTAGGTGTAATATCATATTTTCTTAAGTGAACACAAACATTTGAACACTCTGTGCACTGACATTTTATACATCTGCCTGCTTCTTTAATGGCTTCCTGTTTATTATATCCTAAAGAATTTTTTTTAATTGCTTCTACGCTCTCTATATCATCTAATTTAAGTTTTAAAGGTGTATCATAAGCGCCTTCATTTTCCCTTGCCACCATAAGAGAAATTTTTTGAAGATACCTATCAATGGATATGACTGCTCTTCTTCCAGAGCTTATTGAAAATATAACTGAACTGTTTTTGTTTACAATTCTTCCTCCTGCAAACAAAGAACTATCTTCTACTTGAAAAGTTTGTGTGTTTACTTTTAAATCTTTTTTCCAAACACTTGTTCCTATATAAACTGCATCATAGCTATTTACTATTTCTTCTAATTTCTTTTCATCTACAAATTCATTGAACTTAATTTTTATATCTTTCTTATTCATTACTGCCAATTCTTCTTCTATTGTTTCCTTTGAAAGTTGATCTCCTTGAAAGTCCCATATCCTGCCGCCTATTTTATCACTTTTTTCATAAATAGTAACCTGATATCCTTTTTTATCTAAATCAAAAGCAGCTGTAATACCGCTTATACCTGCACCTACTACTGCTACTTTTTTCCCATTTCTAGGTATTGGAATCGTTCTTTTTTTAGAAAAAAGACCTATTTTTACTACGACTTTTTCAAGTTCATGTATATTTATAGATCCACCTAATTCATTTCTTACACATGCCTCTTCACAAGGATGATCACATATACTGCCTATTATTCTAGTAAAAGGCATCTTTTTAGTCATAACCTTATAAGCTTTCTTGAAGTCATCTTGTTCTATTGCATCAATGAAAGTTTTTACGTCCATGTGTATGGGACACGCAGATATACAAGCTGAAGGTTTATCTGCAATACATAAATTCTCTTTACCTAACAATTTATTTAAATCCATATAACTCCTTCCCCCTTTTTAAATAAAAGTACGCTCTCGAAAACTCAGAGAGCTTGATTTTTATATAGTATAAGGTTCAGCATCTCTGCTTCACCCCTAATATTTAAGCTAAATTAATATCATATTTTCCAATAAACTTATTACCAGTAGCATC
>NZ_LROR01000082.1:0-62133 GCF_001675205.1 Clostridium coskatii
AAAAAAATAAATTATAAACTAGGAGGAAATAAAAATGAAATATGATGCATTAGGAATGATTGAAACAAAAGGTTTAGTAGGTTCAATTGAAGCTGCAGATGCAATGGTAAAGGCAGCTAATGTTTATCTAATAGGAAAAGAACATGTTGGCGGCGGTCTTGTAACAGTAATGGTAAGAGGAGACGTAGGAGCAGTAAAGGCAGCTACTGATGCTGGTGCTGCAGCAGCACAACGTGTTGGAGAATTAGTTTCTGTTCATGTTATTCCTCGTCCACACGTTGAAGTTGAAACTATCCTTCCTAAAACTAATTTAAAGGAAGATGAAAAGTAGATTACAGTTTACCGTTTAAGGCATTTGAAAGAAAATAACAAGTCAAAGATGCGACGAATATTTTTTATCAGACAAGGAGGCAGGTCCCTTAGATAGTGAATCCTATCTAAGGGTTCTACCGACGCAGTATGATAAAAAATAGGCTAGCATACTGACTAGTTATTTCTTTGAAAATGCCTAAATGCATATGCAGAGATGACTTTGAAATAAGTCAGATATGATGTGACATGGTAGATAGTTAAAAGTAATAGTTTATATAAGGAACGTATCTAGATTGTGTAAATTAAATCAAGATACGTTCCTTATTTGATCTTTAGAAAAATGTTATCGGAAAATATAATTAAAGCGCCAATTGTATAATTGGCGCTTTAATTATATATAACTGTGCATTTAACAGGGAACAGTTCAAATATCAATCTTTCCTATGAAATTAACTACACACAATTTAGTCATCTTCCATTGACATAAGCGCATGTTTTCTATAGGCTTGAGGAGTCATATTCATCTCCGCACAAAATACCCTGTTAAAATAAGATGGATCTGAAAAGCCACATTCTGATGAAATTCGATAAGCACGATAATTAGTTGTTTTTAATAATCTGCAGGCATATTGAATTCTCAGATTAATTACATACTTTGAAAATGAGACACCTAGTTCCTTTTTAAAGACACGACTAAAATATTTTGGATTCAAAAATACTGTAGAGGCAACTATTTGTAAAGTTATTTTTTCCCTAAAATGCTCTTTAATATATTTTATAGACTTTTCAATAAAGTATTGCTGAGATTCTTTGGATTCGGGGTTCTTTTCTTCAGAGCTCTTATCTAGTACTATATTACAATCAGCTGCGGAGTCTAACATCTTCCGAAAAACTTGTTTGATAATGTTAGGCTTTACAGGTTTTAATAGGTATTCAAAAACCCGGAGACTAATTGCTTTCTGTGCATAGGAAAAGTCCGAGTGAGCAGATAAAATTGTAATAAGCACGTTGGGGAGAAATTTTCTGATTTCTTCAATAGTACTAAGACCGTCCAATTCGGGAATCATTACATCCATCATGATAATATTTGGCTTGTATTGTTTGGCTAGTTTAATAGCCTGAACTCCACTTTCACAGGTCAGTAATACATCTTCTGGAAAAAGTTCTTCAAGTACAATTGATTTGAGAAATTCTTGTTCAAGTATTTCATCTTCTACAATCAATACTATACTCATTATTATCACCTCACAATAGGTTCTGCAGGAATTGTGATGGTAACGGTGCTTCCACTGTAATCAGATTTTAAAATTTTCAATCCATATTGTTCTCCGTAATATCGCTTTAAACGTTTGTCTGTACTTTGAAAACCTAGGCCAGATCTATTTTTACATTGTTGTATGTCAAGCAAAACATCCTTTGGGAAACCATTTCCATTATCCATAATGGAAATAACAATTTCATCTTTATATTTTTCTGCATAGATACTTATTTTGCCTCCATCTCGCCTTGGGGTTATTCCATGAATTACAGAGTTTTCAACAATAGGTTGGATAATCATATTGAGAATTCTATAAGACTTAAGATCTTCCGAAATGTTGATATCATATTCCAGACGGGTTTTAAATCTTACTTTTTGAATATATAAATACTTCTCAATATTGTTAATTTCAGCACCAATGGTGTGAAGCTGGTTACCTTGCTTTAAATTATACCGCAGCAAATCAGAAAGGCAATAAATAAGCTCTTCTGTTTCGTGAGAATGTTCAAAATAAGCCACACGGGCAATACAATTTAAAGTGTTAAACAAAAAATGAGGATTAACAACTAGAGACATATTTTTTGATTCTAGATCAATGATCTTTTTTTCCAGTATTTCCTTTTCAATTGACAACCTTTTCACATCCTGATGGGACAGCTTAGTGCTTTCTGATAAATCAAGAGAAATATTTTTAGCAATTTCGCAACATAATCGCTCGTATACTTTAATTTTATTTGATTCTACGGATTTTAGTGAGAAAATCGATTTAGCGATAAACTCTAGCTCCTCAGTCTTAGTATCTTTGTGAGATTGGACATCAATCATATACTTTTTGTATTCGTTATCTTTCAAATATACTTGTATACCAGCCATATAACCTACAGTTTTATTGTCTACTATGATCGGAAAAATCATATTTTCAAGACCATATCGGCATACAAATCTACCTTCCTTGCCAGATTGTAATCGACATTGATAGTCAGGACATACATGAGACTCTCTTTCCTGACATACATGAGTACAAAAATCTGGGGAGGGAATAAATTCAAGTAAAATATCCCCATTTGTATCTACCAAAAATAAAGGTACATCTGATAGGGATAAAATACCACTATAGCGGCTATATAACTTTGAGGTTATAAATTTTTTAAGTGGATTATCAGTTTTATTCATCCTTATAACACCCGTCTCCTGACCTATAGTTTATACTCAAAAAAAGAAATTAATTAGATTCTAGTACGTTCTTTTTTTATATTATATTATATAAAAATATAAAAGTAAACAATATTTTATACTTTCCCACAGTTTCTTGTCATATATTGTCAAAAAAAGAGGGTAAATATAAAACATTTAGATTCTAATTTTTCCTAATTTTAAGTAATAAATTAATTTTTACTATAAGCACTAAGACATAATTTAAAAATAATGCAAAGCAAAGCTTCGCAAGTTAAGAATTAATAATGAAAAATTAATAGTGAAGGATGATTTCTAGTTATCACAAAAAATCCACCTTCACTGTCCACTATCAATTATCAACTTTCAACTAAATTGAAAAAGTTGAGATACTTATTAATAACATTTTTGATAAATATGTATAAGTTCTTCTTTAGAAGGTTTTCTAGGATTAGTTGGAGTGCATCTATCTTGCATTGCTGTTTCTGCCATATGATTTAGAGCACTTTGAAACTCATCTTCTTTAATCCCAAGAGCTCGAATATTATCTTCAACACCTAGGGATTTTATTAATTTATCTACAGCTTCAATAAAACTTACAGCGCCTTCGCGAGTTGTTCGAGCTGGAAGGTGTAGAATCGATGCTAGTTTTGCGTATTTTTCCATAGCATGTTCGCTTGCATTTCCAACCAAGCTAGCGTTGTATTCCATTACTGCATTAAGTAGAAGTGCATTGGATCGGCCGTGAGGAATGTGGAAAGATCCACCCATAGCATGAGCCAAGCTGTGATTAATTCCAAGACCAGCATTTGTAAATGCTATTCCTGCTATACAGGAAGCGTTTTGAACATGATCCCGAGCTTCGGAATCCTTACTATCGTTATAAATTTTTGGAAGATTCTCAAAAATTAATTTAACTGCTTTTTCAGCAAGAGCGTCTGTAAAGTCAGTTGCTTTTTTGGAAACATAGGCTTCAATAGAATGAACTAGAACATCTATACCAGTATCTGCTACAATACGCTGAGGCAGACCATCAATACAACTTGAGTCAAGTATTGCAACATCTGGTGCAATAAAATCATCTATAATGCATACCTTTTCTTTCTGAGAAGTAATAACAGTAAAGTTTGTTACTTCAGAGCCTGTACCACTTGTTGATGGAATTGCAATAAATAGAGGTTTTTTCATTTCTTGGCCCATTGCTTTTCCTAAATTACATGCAAAATACATTATTCCCTTAGCGGTATCAATACTGGATCCTCCACCTAGTGCTACGAGAACATCTGCGTCGCTTTTTTTGTACAATTTCATTGCATCTGCAATTACATTGACGTCTGGATCAGGGTGTACCCCTGTAAAAACAACGGAACTTATTCCAGCTTTGCTTAGGTAATCTATTACTTTTTGAAGATATCCAAGTTTTCCCATAATAGCATCTGCAACAATAAATGCTCGAGAACCAGTGACTTGCTCTAAAAGTTGAATAGATTCCCTATTAAAATAAATCTTGGATTTCAAATTAAAATTTTCAAACTTGTCTTCCATGATTTTCCCTCCTATTCTTTCTACAGTTACTTTTTACAGATTTTTAATAAACTTTGTTATTTTTTTAATAAATGCTTTCGCAATTATCACTTTACATGGTAGCATACAAAGTGGCTAGTTTATTGTAAATAGAATATATAGTTTTAGCACTATTGTATCTAGTTAGAAATTTATATGGTACAATATTGCTTTTATTGAACAATATCTACTTCAAAACATGATTTGTTATTGCATTTTTTTGAAGTTACAATTAATACTGCTATTAGAATATATATAATCTATAAAAAAGGTATGAAATATTTAATAAAGGCTCTAATAGAAAGCGATATGTTGATTTTTGGGACTATTATTGTTATAATTAAGCTAATAGTGGGTATGATCAGAAAGTTACAAACCGGTGTTAGGTGGTTACTTGTGTTTTTTATTGACAAAACAAAAGATTGAAATATGTGTGGTGGATTATTTATGAAAATGGAAGAATTAGTACAAAAAAAACTGTGTCTTGCTTTTAACGATGACAGTATAATGTTTGATAAATCTCGTTTTGCAGGTGGACTTACCAATTATAACTATATTATGAATATCAATGGAAAACAGTATGTTGTCCGACAACCGGGTGCCATGACCAATCTGATGATTGATCGTAAAATTGAAAGCTTTAATGATAAAATAGCAGCAGAGCTTGGTTTGAATTCTGAATGTATTTATTTTGATGAGGATAGTGGAATAAAAATTAGCGTATATATTGAAAACAGCAAAAATATTGCTCAAGTTGATCCATGTTCTCCTATAACGCTTAGATCTGTTTCTGATCTCATGAAAAAAACTCACTCTAGCAAAAAGTGTTTTTCTAATTCATTTAATTGGCGGATGGAGTTAAATAAATATGAACATATAATTCAAAAACTTAATGGTGATTTTTTCTTTGACTACGCTACATTAAAAAAACAATTGCTTGATTTTATGGAAAAGAATATTAAAAAAACAATTTCTGTTCCGTGCCATAATGACACGGTTCCTGAAAATTTTATTGTTGATAGTAATGGAAAGACCTACCTTATAGATTGGGAATATTCCGGAATGAATGATCCAAGCTGGGATGTAGCTTCATATATTCTTGAATCTAAATTAACCGAGGAAGCAATTCAATATCTTCTTGTTGACTACTATGGACAACTTCCGACACCTGAAGAAATAGTAAAGATAAAAAGTTATATGGTAGCACAAGATTTACTTTGGATGGTATGGGCTATGATTAGACATTACAGTGGAGATGATTTTCTTGATTATTGCTGTTTTAGATATGAACGATTTCAAAGAAATGTGAAGGCAATCACAAGCTCGCCAAGTTACTCCATTGCTGATATGGTAAAGAATTGTTAGTAAATAACATATTGCTGAGAACCCTTTACATAAGAGTAGAAAATAAGATCAAAATCAAAGTAGAAATATAGTGGTTTTTTGTGAATATAAAGCGTTCATTAATAAAGTGAAAATTTATTAATATGAGTTAAAGCAGTTATTAAGCATAACTAAAAGTTTGTACTATCAGTATACATTTTTACTGATAGTACAAGCTTTAATAAGTCATAATATATTATAGTGGTTATCGATTACTATTATTTTGCATAATCTTTAAGAATCTCATAAGTATAATCTATTATCTCATCACAAGATATACCTTTTTGTTTTAATTTAGAGCATTCAAAAGTGCCATACTTTTCTGTTACTTTGTTCATTATTTCTTTTGCAATTTTTCTAGATTCATTTTGTACAGAAGCCTCGTTTCTTCCTTTTACGGAGCCCATAGCCATAAGTGCTCCAGTAACAGCACCGCAAGTACTTTGTACGGCCATACCAAGACCAAATGGACTTGCAATTGAGACAGGAATATTTAAATTGTTGTCTCTGTTAAAAGCTTTAATTATAGATTCTGCACAATTAAATCCCTCTTTATGAAATTGTGACGCATCATTCATAATTTTCACCCCTTGTTTTATATAAATTCTAAATATTTGTAAATTACATTAATAATTATAATATATGCATTTTTGTTGATGTCAAATTATATAATCTATCTTATTTATTAGGTACTGTTTTCCAGTCATCTAAAAATCTCTGTATTCCTATATCTGTTAGTGGGTGTTTAGTCATTTGTATTAATATTTTATATGGAACAGTGGCAATGTCTGATCCTGCTTTAGCAGCATTTATAACGTGAAGAGGATTTCTAATGCTGGCTGCTATAATTTCTGTTTTTATGTCATGAATTTTAAAAATATCAGATATTTGTTCAACTAATTCAATTCCGTTCATTCCAATATCATCTAGTCTTCCTAAGAAAGGACTTACGTAAGTTGCACCAGCTCTTGCAGCTAAAAGTGCTTGTGCTGGAGAAAATATTAATGTTACATTGGTTTTTATATTTTCTTTTGAAAGAATTTTTACAGCTTTTAATCCTTCTACAGTCATAGGAATTTTTATTATTATATTTTTATGTATTTTTGCAAGTTCTTTGGCTTCTTTTACCATTCCTTCAGATTCTAAGCTTATTACTTCAGCGCTTATTGGCCCGTCTACAATAGTAGTTATTTCTTTTACTACTTCCTTAAAATCTCTGCCTTCTTTTGCGATTAAAGAAGGATTAGTAGTAACTCCACAAATTACTCCCATTTCATTAGCTTTTCTTATTTCTTCTACATTAGCGGTATCTATAAATAAATTCATACTTATTACCTCCTATTATATTTATATAAAATTATGATTTACACAATTATTTTACCACAAATTGATCATATTTTCTTTCTAAAATTCTTAGCTACTTTATTAATTAATTCAACTTTTGAAGTTGACCTTCTGTCTATATATTGACGAAAAAGCTAAAAAAGAATATCATAAAGTCATGTAAATGTATCCACTTTTTATAAAAAAGAAGATACTAATTGACTGAGTATATGAAAATAAGGTCAATCTTTATTAAATTAAATAAAGCTTGGCCTTATTTTCATATTAAATAAAGGTTATAATCTATATTTTTAAGGGTATGAAAAATATAGAGGTTAAATAGTGTAAAAACATTTACACTAACAAATTAAAATAGGGGGAAAGTGTTATGAAGAAAATAAGAAAGGGAAGTTTAATTTTATTATGTGCTATTCTTGTACTATCTACCTTGATTGTAGGATGTCAGGACCAGAAAAAAACAACTTCTGACAATAAAAAAATCAAAGTAGCTTTTGTCTATGAGGGGCCTATAGGAGATACGGGATGGAATTATGCCCAGGATCAAGGACGAAAGTATTTAGCTGCTAATATGCCAAATGCAGAAGTAACATATGTGGACAATGTCCCTGAAACAGCAGACTCGGAGAAAGTATTCACACAGCTTGCTCAAAAAGGCAATAAGGTTATATTTGGAACAACTTATGGGTACATGGATTATATGGTTAATGTAGCAAAAAAATTTCCAAATGTAATTTTCATGCATTGTACTGGATACAAAACGTCAAACAATCTAGGAACATATGCTGGACGTGATTATGAAGGAAGATATCTTTCAGGTATTTTGGCAGGTAAGAATACAAAGAGTAATATAATTGGATTTGTGGCTCCGTTTTCAATACCTGAAATTGTAAGAAATATTGATGCCTTTACTTTGGGAGCACAATCAGTAAATCCAAATGTAAAAGTTAAAGTAGTTTATACTAATTCATGGAGTGATCCTGCTACTGAAAAAACTGCAACTAATAGTTTAATAGATGCGGGGGCTGATGTACTTGCAATGCATCTTGATTCTACTACTGTAATGCAGGCTGCCCAGGAAAGAGGGGTATATGGAATTGGTTTTAGTTCTGATATGAGGTCAAAAGCTCCAAAGGCAGTGCTTGGAGGATCAATATGGAATTGGGGACCTTATTATGTCAAGACTGTTAAAGCTGTAGCTAATGGTACCTGGAAATCTGGACAATACTGGGGTGGAATTAAAGATGATTCAATAGTTGATATAGGTTCTTTTGGTCCAATGGTAACAAATGATGTAAAAACACTTATTTCAAAACAGAGGCAGAGCATTATAGATAATAAGTTAAATGTATTTGAAGGGCCAATATATGATCAAGCTGGTAACTTAAAGGTTGCTAAAGGACAAAAACTTACGGATGAACAAATGCTTTCTATTAATTGGTTTGTAAAAGGCGTTGAAGGAACAATCTCTAAATAGAATATATTATTTTTACATACCGGCTTCTAAATGGGTCGGTATGTAAACTTTAAAGGTTGGGAGTGATAATATGGAGAAACAACCTATAGTTGAAATGACTAATATTTCAAAAGAATTTTCAGGAATAGCAGTTAATGATAAAATCTCATTCTCATTAAATGCTGGAGAAATCCATGCTCTTTTAGGTGAGAATGGAGCAGGTAAAAGTACACTTATGAATATATTAACAGGTCTATATAAATCAGATAGCGGTGAAATAAAGATAAATGGGAAAAATGTTGAATTCAACTCTCCTAAAGATGCCATAGCTTGTGGCATAGGTATGGTGCATCAGCATTTTAAGTTAGTAAGAGCTTTTACTGTGGCAGAAAACATAATGTTAGGACTTAGAAATTTAAAAGAAATTTACAACAAGAAGTATATTGAAGATGAAATTGAAAAAAATGCTCAAGAATATGGACTTTATGTAAATCCTAAAGCCAAAATATGGCAACTTACAGTAGGAGAACAACAAAAGGTTGAGATTGTAAAAGCACTTATGCATGGTGCAAAAATACTTATAATGGATGAACCTACAGCAGTACTTACCCCTAAGGAAGGGGAATCACTTTACAAAACACTGGGTATTTTAGCTAAAAAGGGAAAATCCATTATAGTAATATCACATAAAATGAGAGAAGTAATGGAAAATACTAATAGAATTACAGTACTGCGTGATGGAAAATCCATGGGTACTTTTAACACAAAAGATGTTAAAGAAAAAGATATGGCGAAAATGATGGTGGACGGAAATATAGTACATGTTTCCAGTAAAAAAACAGTATCAAGTGGAAAGAAAATTTTGGAATTAAAAGATGTGTGTTCAGAGGACAAAAGTGGATCTGTAAAACTAAAAAATATATCATTTAGCATACATGAAGGAGAAATATTTGGAATTGCAGGTATTGATGACAATGGACAGAAGGAACTGGCAGAAGTTATTTCAGGTTTGGCACCAATAAAAAAAGGAAATATATTTTTAAATGAAGCAAATTGTATAAATGAAAGCAGAAGAAAGTTTATAGATAAGGGAATAAGTTATGTACCAGAAGATAGGATGACGGTAGGTCTTGTAGCTGATATGAATGCTTGCGAAAACATGATACTTGAAAATTATCGAAGGATGCCGGGATATCATATTAACTGGAGAAAAGTGTATGATAACACAGTTAATATAATAGAAAAGTTTCATATCAAGATAGCTTCTTTGAATACCCCTGTGAAAACTATGTCAGGGGGAAATATGCAAAAGCTTCTTTTAGCTAGAGAAATACAGTCAGATCCAAATCTTATTGTTTTGGCATATCCTTTCAGAGGACTTGATATAGGTGCCTCAGAATACATAAAAAAACTTTTAATAGATGAAAGAAATAAAGGTAGAGCAATTCTTCTTATTTCTGAAGAACTGGAAGATTTAATACAGCTTTCAGATAGAATATGTGTTTTGCATGAAGGCTCTATTATGGGAATAGTAGATTCATCTGAGGTTACTATGGAATCTATTGGACTAATGATGTCTGGAAGTAGAAAGGAGAATTACAGTGATTGACGTGTTTAAAGGGTGGAAACTAAAAAAAACGGACTCCTGTTCTATGATGAAAAAGGTAATGGTTTCTATTATATCTGTAATTGGTGGAATTGTATTTTCAGCTATTATCATTGCTATTACTGGAAATGATCCTATAGATGTATGTTCCCAAATATTTTCTGGTGCTTTTGGTTCAACCTATGGACTTTCAGAAACTGTAGCGAAATCTATACCACTTATGCTTACTTCTCTTGGAGTATCACTGGCTTTTCGTATGCAGCTCTGGAATATAGGTGCTGAAGGTCAGTTTTTCATGGGAGCTTTTGGGGCTTCTTGGGCTGCACTATCTTTTCCAAATATGCCCGCCTATGAATTGCTGCCACTTATGATGATAGCAGGTTTTATAGCAGGTGGATTATGGTCAATGGTTGCAGCGATTCCAAAGGCATTTTTAAATATAAATGAAACTATAACTACATTACTTCTCAATTATATAGCTATATTATGGGTTCAATATCTGGTATTTGGCCCTTGGAAAGATCCAAAGGGCAAAAATTTTCCTGTAAGTGCCACCTTTTCTGAAAGTGCAACTTTAACTTCTTTTGGAAATACAGATATAAATATAGGTCTATTTATTGGAATAGGAATAGCAGTGTTGATGTTTATTGTTTTGAAATATTCTAGATGGGGTTATGAGATACGGGTAAGCGGCGGTAATAAAAGCACCGCAATCTATGCAGGTATGAATTATGTCAGAAATATTTTAATTGTTATGTTTATAAGTGGAGGAATTGCAGGAATTGCAGGAATGGTAGAGGTATCAGGAGCTATTCATAAACTTCAACAGAATATATCACCTGGATATGGATATACAGCAGTTATAATTGCACTTCTGGCAAGACTTAGTCCTTTGGGAATAGTTATAGTTTCTTTCTTTATGGGAGGTCTTTTTGTAGGTGGATATAATTTGCAAACATCAGGCTTTTCATTAAGTATGGTTTTAATGTTTCAAGGTGCCATATTACTTTTCGTACTGGGGAGCGAAATATTACTCAAGTATAAATTAGTGAGAAAGGAAGCTCGATAACATGAATAGTACTTTTATAATTTCAGTGTTTGCAGCGGGAGTTGTTGCAGGAACGCCTTTATTATATGCTTGTCTTGGAGAACTTTTGACAGAGAGAGCAGGAGTAATGAATTTAGGTGTAGAAGGCATGATGCTTGTAGGTGCTGTAACAGGATTTATAGTTAGCATTCATACTAAAAATCAATGGTTTGGGTTTATAGCAGGGATTGCTGCTGGTGCGGCTTTAGCATTTTTTCATGCTATTCTCACTATAAAGTTAAAAGCTAATCAGGTAGCCAGTGGTGTGGCACTTACTATATTTGGAACGGGACTTAGTGCCTACCTTGGAAAATCCTACATAGGAACTCTTCCAGCTGCCTCATTTAAAGCTATAGATATTCCACTCTTAAGTAAAATACCAGTGATAGGGACAATACTTTTCAAAAATGATCTTTTGGTGTATTTGAGTTTTATACTGGTTTTTGTAATCTGGTTTGTGCTTTATAAAACTAAATCTGGACTCATACTGAGAGCTGCTGGAGAAAATCCTGGTGCTGCAGATGCTGCAGGAATAAATGTTTTTTTAGTAAGATATGTATGTGTAATTTTAGGTGGTATGCTGTCTGGGGCAGGGGGTGCTTATATATCTCTTGCGTATTCTCCTTCATGGAGTGAAAATATGACAGCAGGACGGGGGTGGATTGCCATAGCCCTTGTGATATTTGCATTATGGGATCCAATTCATGCTGTGGTAGGAGCTTATATTTTTGGAATTATAAGTTCACTGGGTCTTCATCTGCAGGCTTTTGGCTTTGTTATTCCTACATATATACTACAAATGCTTCCGTATATTTTTACTTTTGTAGTTCTAATTTTTACAACTAGAGAAACTAAAAGTAGACCTTCAGCTATGCCTAAAGCTTTGGGCATTTCATATTCAAGGGAAGAAAGATAATTATTTAAAATGGTAAAAACTTAGGATTTAAATTGAAATCCTAAGTTTTTATTTTTACCTACACATGGATAGAAAATATTTGTGGAAGTTTAAGTCTTCTGTAAGCTCGGGATGGAATGAGGTTGCTAAAATGTTCTTATATTTTGCTGCAACTACATGCTTACCTATGCTACATAAGTTTTTAACATTACTGCCTATGGCAGTAATAAAAGGGGCTCTTATAAAAACTAAAGGTATTTTAGAAGAAGATACCTGGGGAATTAAAGCTTCTGTACTAAAACTATTGATTTGACTTCCATATGCATTTCTTTTCACCTTAATATCCATAACTTTTAGATAGCCTTCATTTGAATCTTCTATAGAATTTGCAAGTAATATCATCCCTGCACAGGTTCCCCAAGTAGGCAATCCATTTAATATTTTTTTTCGCAAGGGTTCCATCATATTTGTGTCTATTAAAAGTTTCCCTATTGTGGTACTTTCTCCGCCAGGAAGTATGATACCATCAATGTCATTCAGCTGATATGAATTTTTTATTTCTACAGCAGCAGATTTAAGCATTTTAACATGGTGAATATGTTCTGCTACTCCACCTTGAAATGATAATACTCCGATTTTCATGATTTACCATCCTCGCTGTGCATATTTTTGATCTAAATTATCAATTTCAAGTCCGGGCATTGCTTCTCCTAGGTCTTCTGAAACTTCTTCAATTTTTTTAGGATCATTGTAATAAGTTGTAGCAAGTACTATAGCGGTGGCTCTTTTTTGCGGATTTTCAGATTTAAATATTCCAGAACCTACAAATATCCCCTCAGCTCCAAGCTGCATCATAAGTGCAGCATCTGCTGGAGTTGCGATGCCACCTGCTGCAAAGTTTACTACTGGTAGCTTTCCGTTTTCCCATACATATCTTATTAAATCATAAGGTGCTTCAAATTCTTTTGCAAGTGTCATAAGCTCTTCCTTTTTTGCACTTTTAACTTTTGATATACCATCTACCATAGTTCTCATATGAGTTACAGCTTCAACAACATTTCCAGTTCCAGCTTCACCTTTTGTTCTTATCATTGCGGCTCCTTCACCGATTCTTCTCAGGGCTTCACCTAAATTTCTAGCTCCGCATACAAAAGGTACTTTGAAGTCCCATTTATTTATATGGTAAGAGTTATCTGCAGGAGTTAAAACTTCACTTTCATCTATAAAATCTATATTCAACTGCTGAAGCACCTGAGCTTCAACAAAATGACCTATTCTAACTTTTGCCATAACAGGTATGGATACAGCTTCTTGTATTTCTTTTATCATTCTAGGATCAGACATTCTGGCTACCCCTCCCTCTTTTCTTATATCAGAGGGAACTCTTTCTAAAGCCATAACCGCACAGGCTCCAGCTTTTTCAGCAATAATGGCTTGCTCTTTATTTACTACGTCCATTATTACTCCACCTTTTAACATCTGGGCTAAATTTTTATTTATTTCATATTGTCCCATATTATTATCCTCCTATATTATCTAAAGATTTATTGATTAAGTTATAAAATCTCCATGAACTAGTATTAATGGAGTCTATAATAAATGAATGAAATAAAGCTTTATTATTTATATATTATATTCGTAATTGAGTATTTGCAAAATGTAACGGTACATTTTTAAATAAAATCTTTATAGAATCTTTATACAGGCAAGTACAATCTTAACTCAAAATTTATGTTTAAGGTGGTAATATAGTAAAATCAAAATTAGGAAATCAACTTTTGACAAGGGGTTTATTAATATATTTAACTTAACTTTCGCAATTTTTTATATTAAGTTAATTTCGTATGTGCGAAAGCTGAGATATCTAATTTGTATTTAGGAGGTGTTAAAAATGAATTTAAATTTAGGAAATGTCTCAAATGCTCTTATAGGTAGAAGTTTAAAAACTGAAGAGTTAAAAGGTGAAAAGTTCAATGTATTTTGGGGATTGCCAATAATGTCAAGTGATGCCATCTCCTCTGTAGCTTATGCTGGAGAAGAAATATTATTGATACTTATGCCGGTTATGGGCCTTTTATCCTATAGATATATGCTCTATGCTTCACTATGCATTATATTTTTGCTGTTTATGCTTATATTTTCATATAGACAAACTATAGATGCCTATCCAGGTGGAGGAGGTTCTTATATTGTAGCAACGGATAATTTAGGGACAACCGCTGGTCTTGTAGCAGGTGCTTCTTTAATTATTGATTATATATTGACTGTAGCAGTAAGTGCTTCAGCAGGAACTGCTGCTATAACTTCAGCCATACCATCTTTGCTTCCGCATACAGTTACTATTACTTTAGCACTTATAACACTTTTAGTAATTGGAAATTTAAAAGGAATAAGAGAATCTTCAAAGGTATTTGGAGTTCCAACCTATGTATTTATATTTTTAATATTAGTTATGCTTATATGGGGAATAATAAAAATAAATTTTATGGGATATGTACCTAAATCTAATTACAAGATACCTGATGTTTCTGGAACCATAACTATATTTCTATTTTTAAAGGCCTTTGCAGCAGGGTGTACGGCTTTAACAGGTGTGGAAGCTGTAAGTAATGGGGTTCCAAACTTTAGGGAACCGTCACAGAAAAATGCTAAGATTGTGTTAATGCTTTTAGCTTTTATAGTACTTTTAATGTTTGGAGGAATTTCCTATTTGGCTACACTTTATCATGCTGTTCCAAATTCTAATGTAACTGTAGTCGCTCAGATTTCATGGCAGGTATTTAATGGAGGAATTTTATTTTATATAATTCAGGCAGCTACAGCCATTATACTTGTTATGGCGTGTAATACTGCTTTTGCAGGACTGCCGCTGTTACTTGCGCTTATGGCTAAAGATGGATATGCCCCAAGACAGTTTGCAAAACGTGGTAAAAGGCTTAATTATTCCAACGGTATAATAATGCTTGGTTTGCTAACTGCTATATTAGTTATAATATTTAAAGGAGATACTCACTACTTGCTAGGACTCTATGCGGTAGGGGTGTTTATATCATTTACTTTATCTCAGTGCGGTATGTTCAAAAGATGGACTAAAATTAAAATAAACGGATGGAAACACAAGGCATTTATAAATGGATTAGGTGGAGTGTTAACTTTTGTTACAACTATTATTATAGGAGTTACTAGGTTTACTCGTGGTGCTTGGGTAGTTTTCATACTTATACCTATAATTGTATATACTATGGAAAAGATAAAAAGACATTACTTAAAAGTTGCAGAGCAGCTGCGGCTTTCCATGGATGAACTGAGAAAATATGAGAAAGTAAGTTTTGAGGGTCAAAAGAGGTATGTAATAGTACCTATAGATACCTTAAATAAATCTTTCCTGAAAGCTTTAAATTATGCTAGAACTATATCTCAGAATATAATAATATTTCATGTTTCTGTAGATGATGAGGTCACTAATAAGCTTTTAAAGAAATGGAATGAATATAATATAGGTATACCTATAATAGTGAAAAAATCTCCTTATAGAAGCATTATAAAGCCTCTTGCAAAGTTTATAGATTCTGAAGAGTATGCTGCAGGGCCTAATGATACAATAACTGTTGTTCTTCCGCAATTTGTAGTTACTAAATGGTGGGGAAATATTTTGCACAATCAAACTGCATTGTTGATTAAAACTATTCTTCTTAAAAGAAGAAATATAGCAATAGTTACAGTGCCTTATATAATAGATGAAAATTAAATAATGTTAAAAAAAGAAATTCACATTTTGTGAATTTCTTTTTTTTTGGAAATAAAACATTTATGGAATTTTTACATAGGTAGGGTTTATCTTAACTCTAATTTTATACATTAGGTGATAGTATTATGGCTAAGAAATATGGAGGAGGGATAAAGATGCTGGATATTATATTTATAATTTTGATTTTATTAGGGTTTTTTCTACTAAAATATTTTACAACCTGGTGTGAAAACCAAATAAGTAAAAAACAATAAGTTGGGGGGATATTTATGATCTTTTTAGTAATTGTCATTATTTTATTGTTTGGATATTTGTGCTATGCATTATTTAATCCAGAGAAATTTTAACTATAGGATGTGGAGGTTAATAATATGGAAATATTGCAAATTGGAATTATACTTGTTATTTTTGTTCTGCTCTGTATTCCAACAGGTAAATACATCTATAAAGTTGCAGAACATGAAAAAACATTTTTAGATCCTGTACTTGATAAAGTTGATAATTTTATTTATAAAATTTCAGGAATAACAAAGGAAGAAATGACATGGAAACAATATATTTTGGCTTTGCTTTTATGTAATGCTGTTCCAGCTGTTTTAGCATATATAATTTTGAGAATACAGTTTATACATGTTTTAAATCCTAATCATATAGGAGGCATGGAACAGGTACTTACATTTAATACTGTAATAAGTTTTTTAACAAATACTAACCTTCAAGATTACAGTGGGGAATCAGGGCTCTCTTACTTTAGTCAGATGATAGTAATTACATTTTTTATGTTTCTTGCAGCATCAACAGGGCTTTCTATAGCACTGGCATTTATGAGAGGACTTGCAGGAAAGAAAAAAACACTGGGAAATTTTTATGTAGATTATGTAAGGATTATAACAAGAATACTTCTTCCTGTGTGTATTGTAGTGTCTATATTTTATATTCAACAGGGTGTCCCACAGACATTATCAGCTAATAAAACAATTACTACTATAGAGGGAAAGCTCCAGGACATACCAATGGGGCCTGTAGCAAGTTTGGAATCAGTAAAACTATTTGGAACTAATGGAGGTGGATTCTTTGGTGCCAATTCAGCTCATCCATTTGAAAATCCAACGCCACTTACAAATGCTTTTGAGATAATTTCATTTCTTCTTTTTGCAGGAGCAACTGTGGTATGTTTTGGACATATGCTTAAAAAGAAGAAACAGGCTATATCTATATTTTTAGCTATGAGTGTGTTATTTGTAATTGGCATTGTAATATGTTATGCAGCTGAAAAAGCAGGTAATCCTATACTTGGACATTTAGGACTTAATCAAATTATGGGTAATATGGAAGGCAAGGAAGTTAGATTTGGAATACCTATGTCTGCGCTTTTTACTACAGCTACTACGGCTACATCCTGTGGTGCTGTTAATAATATGCATGATTCACTGACACCTATAGGTGGACTTGTGGCACTTGTAAACATGATGCTCAATGTAATATTTGGTGGAAAAGGTGTAGGGTTTATGAATATGATCATGTATGCGATACTTACTGTTTTTTTGTGTGGACTTATGGTAGGAAGAACTCCTGAATTTCTTTCAAAAAAAATTGAGGGAAAAGAAATTAAATTAATAGCACTTGCTATTATTATACATCCATTTTTGATATTAATGTTTTCAGCTTTAGCACTTGTTGTACCTCAGGGAATTGCAGGCATATCAAATCCAGGATTTCATGGACTTACACAGATATTATATCAATTTTCAAGTTCAGCTGCAAACAATGGTTCCGGATTTGAGGGACTTTCAGATAACACTATGTTTTGGAATACGACGGCAGGCATAGTAATGTTTTTTGGAAGATATTTGTCTATGATAATACTGCTTGCTGTATCAGCATCTTTAGCTTCAAAGAAGGCAATACCTGTAACTGCAGGTACATTTAAAACAGACAATGGGGTATTTACTATAACTTTAGTATTTATTGTCTTGATAATTGGTGCACTTACGTTTTTCCCAGCATTGTCTCTTGGACCTATTGCAGAACAGCTTACATTATGAATATAAAAAGGGAATGGTGTGATTATGAAAAATAAAATTAAAAAATCTAAGTTTATTACAAAGAGCATAATGAAAGACGCAATTGTAGAAGCTTTAAAAAAATTAAATCCTAGATATATGATTAAAAATCCTGTTATGTTTGTAGTTGAAATTGGATTCTTAATATCTTTGATAAGTACAATTTTCCCTAGTATATTCGGAGATAAGGGGAATAATTTGAGAATTTATGATTTTCTAGTAGCTTTGATTTTGTTTGTAACAATATTGTTTGCGAACTTTGCAGAAGCAATAGCTGAAGGAAGAGGAAAAGCTCAAGCAGAAACGCTTAAGAAAACCCGTAAGGATACTTCTGCAAAATTACTTGATTTAAATGACAATGTAAAAGTTATAAGTGCAAGTGAACTTAAAAAAGGTGATGTAGTTTTAGTACAAAATGGAGATATAATCCCAAATGATGGGGAGGTTGTTTGTGGTATAGCATCTGTAGATGAATCTGCAATAACCGGTGAATCAGCACCTGTTGTCAAAGAATCAGGAGGAGATTTTGCTTCAGTTACAGGTGGAACCAGGGTTGTAAGTGATTGGTTAAAGGTGAGAATTACGGCAACTCCAGGAGAATCCTTCTTGGATAAAATGATAAGTCTCGTAGAAGGAGCTTCAAGGCAGAAAACACCTAATGAAATTGCTCTTAATACTGTGCTTGTAAGTTTAACACTTATTTTTCTTATAGTACTTGTAGCACTTTATCCTATGGCTTCTTATACAGGGGTAAAGCTTTCAATATCTACTCTTATAGCTCTTTTAGTTTGCCTTATACCAACTACAATAGGAGGGCTGTTATCTGCAATTGGGATAGCTGGCATGGATAGAGTCACAAGATTTAATGTTATAGCTATGTCAGGAAAAGCAGTTGAATCCTGTGGCGATGTAGATACCATGATACTTGACAAGACTGGTACCATAACTTTTGGAAATAGGCTAGCTGCAGATTTTATTCCTGTAGAACATGTATCTAAAGAAGAGCTTATAGATTATGCTGTTTTATGTTCTTTAAAGGATGATACGCCGGAGGGCAAATCTACAGTAGAACTTGGATATAAATTGGGTTCAAAAGTGGAAAAATCTAAATATGAGGATATGGAATTTGAAGAATTTACAGCACAGACTAGAATGAGTGGTGTTAATTTAAAGGATGGTACTTCTATAAGAAAAGGGGCCTATGATGCTATAAAAGATAGAGTGGAGAAATTAAAAGGGGATATTCCAGATGGACTAGATGATATTGTAAACAAAGTAGCAAGCTTGGGAGGAACACCACTTGTAGTATGTGTGGATAATAAAATTTATGGAGTTATATATCTTAAAGATACCGTAAAACCAGGTCTTGTGGAAAGATTCCAAAGGCTTCGTGAAATTGGAATCAAAACTATAATGTGTACCGGAGATAACCCACTTACGGCAGCAACTATTGCTAAAGAGGCAGGAGTGGATAGTTTTATTGCTGAATGCAAGCCAGAGGATAAAATAGAAGCTATAAAAAAAGAACAATCAGAAGGTAAAATTGTAGCAATGACAGGAGATGGAACGAATGATGCTCCAGCATTAGCGCAGGCAGATGTAGGACTTGCTATGAACAGTGGTACCACTTCAGCTAAAGAGGCTGCCAACATGGTGGATTTAGATTCAGATCCAACCAAGATACTAGAAGTGGTTGAAATAGGAAAGCAGCTTTTAATAACAAGGGGAGCACTTACTACTTTTAGCATAGCTAACGATGTAGCTAAATATTTTGCTGTAATACCTGCTATGTTTGCAGTAGCTATACCTCAAATGCAGGTAATGAATGTTATGAAATTGGCAACACCTTATAGTGCTATACTATCTGCGTTAATATTCAATGCCATAATAATACCTCTTTTAATACCTATTGCTATGAGAGGCGTAAAATATAGACCTATGAAATCAGAGACAATGCTTTTGAGGAATATGCTTGTTTTTGGATTTGGAGGAATTATTGCTCCATTTATAGGAATAAAAATTATAGATTTACTGATAACTCCATTAGTTAGAATTCTTAATTTAGGTTAGGTATTTTGAGAAAGGAAGGTTTTAATATGAAAATGCTTCAAAAATCTATTCGATTAACTGTTGTTTTGATGATAATTTGTGGTATCATATATCCGCTTTTTATAACAGGTATAGGTCAGGTATTCTTTCATAAACAGGCAAATGGAAGTATTATAACGGTAAATGGCAAAGAGGTAGGCTCTGAGCTAATAGGACAGAATTTTACAGATCCAAGGTTTTTTAGAGGAAGGGTTTCGGCTGTGAACTATAACACTTATACAAAGGCAGATTTGAAACCAGATAAGAGTGGAAAAGTAGCTTACACTGGTGTATCATCTGGATCTCAAAATTTGGCACCGTCAAATAAAGCACTCCAGGATAGGGTTAAAAAGGATTTAGGCGATTTCTTAAAAACTCATCCAGGGGTAAAGAAAGAGGATATACCTACAGATCTTCTTACAAGTTCTGGATCTGGCCTCGATCCAAATATAAGTCCTAAAGCTGCAGAGGTACAGATACCTGCTGTATCAAAGGCAACAGGTATAAGTGAAGAAAGTATTCGTAAGATAGTCCGTAAATATACGGAAGATAAAACTTTTGGAATTTTAGGCGAGCCTAGAGTAAATGTACTAAAAGTTAATCTTGAAATAGCCTCAATTTTAAATAAATAAGTTTTATTTTAATTGGAAAAGTAGGTGATAGTATCATGAAGAAGATGGGTGTTATAATATTATGTATAATTATTGTTGTATTTATAGTGGTTTTTGTAAAGAAGGATAATAATAAATATCCCTATATAGGTAAATATCAGTGTCCCCAGAATAATACAATTTTAATACTTGATAAAAGTAATAACTATACAATAATAAACAATTTATACAGAGAAGCTGTTTATACTAAAGGCAAGTATAGTATAGAGAATAACAATATGAAATTAATGTTAAAGAAAGGCGAGACAGCTTCCTATCCAAAAGAATATATTGAAGGAAAAATTAAGGGGGATAGAATTGAATTCGATAAATTTTATGAAAAACATGTTACATTTTATCTAGAAAAATGAGAAAATAAATATGTGATACAAGTTCTATATGGAGGTGATTATTATAGATTATAATGAAAGGCCTGATCCATATCGTATTTTAAACAAAGTGGAAAAAGAAGATAGTGAAAGTAAGCGGGGAAAATTAAAAATATTTTTTGGATATGCTGCAGGGGTTGGAAAAACCTATTCCATGCTTAGAGAAGCCCATGACATTAAAAACTTGGGAAAAGATATAGTGATAGGTTATATTGAATCCCATGAAAGATTAGAGACTATGGATTTGACTAAAGGGATTGAGAGTATAGATACTAAAGTTATCGACTACAGGGGGGTAATTTTAAAAGAATTTGATTTGGATGCAGCTCTTTTAAGAAAGCCTGAGATAATACTTGTAGATGAACTTGCCCACACCAATGCTAAGGGAAAAAGACATAGAAAAAGATGGCAGGATATAGAGGAGCTTCTTGAAGCTGGAATTGATGTATATACTACGTTAAATGTTCAGCACATTGAAAGTTTAAATGATGTAGTTGAAAGTATAACTCATATTTCCGTAAGAGAAACTATTCCAGATAAAGTATTTGATAATGCAGACAAAGTTGAAATTATAGATATAGAGCCAGATGAACTTTTAAAGCGGTTTAGCGATGGTAAAGTATATGCGAGAGATCAAGTAAAGAGTGCCTTTCATAATTTCTTTACTAAAAGCAATTTATATGCATTAAGGGAAATTGCCCTTAGGAAAACGGCTGACAGGGTAAACTATGAAATTGAAACTGCAAGGCTTTCAAAAGGTCAGATTACTGTAGTACCTGCTTCCGATCAAATACTTGCATGTATAAGTTCATCACCTTCATCTCTTCGGGTTATACGAACAGCTGCGAGAATGGCAGAAGTTTATCATTCAAAATGGATAGTAGTATATGTAGAAACTACTAAATCTCAGAAATTAAGTAAAGAAGATAGAAAAAGACTTAATTCATATTTCAATTTAGGAGAGCAACTAGGTGGAGAAGTAGTTACAATATATGGGGATGACATAGCAGATCAGGTTATACAATATGCAAAATTTAGAAATATAACTAAGATAATAATAGGTAAGAACAACAAAAAAACAAGTAAGGTATTTCATTTTTATGCAAAAGATGTAGTAGATAAACTTATGGATTCTAATTCTTATATTGATGTTTATGTGATACCAAATTCACTATATGATAGGAAAAGTGACAAGATTACTAAGAAATTTAGTAAAGAATTTAGTTTGTCCTTAAAGGAAGCTATTAAAGCTGCCTTAATTTTATCAATAGTAACTTGTGCTGCTATGATTTTTGACTATGTGGGTTTTTCAGAAGCCAATGTTATTATGATTTTTATTTTAGGTGTTATAATTGTATACATGCAGACTACGGGTTACTTAATGGGTATAATATCTTCCTTAGTGGGTGTATCTATATTTAATTACTTATTTGTTCCGCCTAAGAGATCTTTTCACTTTTATGATAAAAATTACTTGATTACATTTATAATGATACTTATTGAGGCATTTGTAATAGGAAATTTGACAAATAAGATTCAGCAGGATGCGGATGAGTCCTATACTAGGGAAAAAAGAACACAGACATTGTATAGGGTCACAAGTAAACTTTTAAGTGCAGTTGGAAATTCTGATGTAGTTTCCATAGCTATAAAATATCTATCAAGACTTGTGGACAGAACTGTGGTATGTTACCTGTCTATAGATAACAAACTTTCAACTCCTTTTGTATATTATTTGGATGAATTAAAAAAGGACGACTTAATTTTAAATAAAGATGAGGCTGCTGTGGCTTACTGGAGTTTTTTGAAAGGAAGGGAAGCTGGTTCTGGTACAGATACATTTTATGGGGCAAGGGGATACTATATTCCAGTAAAAGTGCAAAATAAGATATTAGGAGTTATTGGAGTTTCCTGTGAAAAAGACTTTTTAAGCCATGATCAGAAATTTATTGTAGAAACTGTAACGGGCCAAATGGCTATTGCACTTGATAGAGAAATACTTGTAGGACAGCAGGAGAAATCTAAGGTGGAGATTGAACGTGAAAGACTTAGAAGCAATCTTTTAAGATCCATTTCTCATGATTTAAGAAGTCCACTTGCAGGAATTAAGGGAGCAGTAAGTACTATTATAGAAAATGGTAAATTTATACCAGAAAAGACTAAGGAAGACTTGCTGAATGGGATTTATGACGATACAGAATGGCTTATAAGCCTTGTAGAGAATCTTCTTAGTATGACTAAATTTGATGAGGGGAATATGAAAATCAATAAAAACCTAGAATTGGTGGAGGAAGTAGTATCAGAGGCAGTTCAAAGAAGTTCTAAATATTTTAAAGACCATAAAATAAAGGTAGAAGTTCCAAAGAAACTTATAATGGTTCCTATGGATGGAAATTTAATTGAGCAAGTACTTATAAATTTAATTCAGAATGCTGCAAAATTTTCTAAAAAACAATCGTTTATACAAATAAAAGTTTATGAAAGTGTAGACGATGTATTTTTTGAAGTCATAGATGATGGAATAGGAATATCAGATAAAATATTGCCACATATATTTGATAGATTTTTTACCAATGGCAGCAGTATAGCAGATTCAAGACGTGGTGTGGGACTTGGACTTACCATTTGTAAGTCCATAGTTGAGGCCCATTGTGGTACAATTGAAGCTGAAAACAAAAAAGAAGGAGGGGCTATTTTTAGGTTTAACATTCCTAAAGGGGAAAGTACTAGTAATGAGTTAATGTAAGGAGGAAGATTGATGGATAGTAAGCCTTATATTCTTGTAATTGAAGACGACAGACCAATAAGAAATTTTATTACAGCAGCTTTATCTTCCCAGGGATATAAATATATTGAAACAGATAAGGGAAATGAAGGCATTTCTCTTGTAATGTCACACAATCCTGATCTTATAATATTAGATTTGGGTCTTCCAGATATTGATGGAATTGAAGTTATAGAAAAAGTAAGAGGATGGTCCAATATTCCCATTATAGTTGTATCTGCAAGAGGAAATGAAAGACAGAAAGTTGAAGCACTTGATAAGGGCGCAGATGACTATTTAACTAAACCTTTTAGTATAAGTGAATTGCTTGCTAGAATTCGTGTGTCTTTAAGGCATCTTATTGTAAACAAAGATCAACATGAAATATTGAATAATTTTAAGGTAAAAAGGCTATCTATAGATTTCGATAAAAGACGTGTAACTGTAGAAGGTAAAGAGATACATTTAACTCCTATAGAATATAAAATAATGGCACTTTTATGTAAGTATTCAGGAAAAGTGCTGACTCATAATTTTATTATTCGTGAAATATGGGGTTCATCCTTGGGAAGTGAAACTAAATCATTAAGGGTGTTTATGGCAAATTTAAGACGAAAGATAGAAAAAGATCCTGCACAGCCTGAGTATATATACACAGAAGTTGGAGTAGGCTACAGGCTTGCAGATGAGTAGTATAAATGAATTATGTATAAATTTTTAATAAACATTTGGAGGAAAATGAGATGAAATTCAATGTAGCACTAATACCAGGAGACGGAATTGGACCTGAAGCTATTGAACAAGCTGTTAAAGTATTAGATAAAGTTGGAGAAATATTTTCACATGAGTTTAAATACACAAAAGTTTATGCAGGAGGATCAGCTGTTGATAAATATGATAAGCCCCTTCCAGAAGAAACTTTAGATATTTGTAAAAAAAGCGATGCAGTTTTACTTGGGGCAATAGGAGGAGATAAGTGGAGCAATCTTCCTTTAAATAAAAAACCAGAAAAAGCACTTTTGACTTTGAGAAAAGAATTAGGACTTTATGCAAACTTGCGTCCTGCAGTACTGCAAAGATCATTAAAAAATGATTGCCCTTTAAAGTCTGAACTTGTAAAAGATGGTATTGATATGATTATAATAAGAGAATTAACTGGAGGAATGTATTCTGGTGAGAAAGGAGTAAGGCAGGGCAAAGATGGAAAAGAAGCTTATGATGTTGAGTGCTATAGTGAAAATACAGTTAGAAGAATAGCTTCAAAGGCTTTTGAAATTGCACTTAAAAGAAGAAAAAAGGTAACTAGTATTGATAAAGCTAATGTTTTAGAAAGTTCCATGCTTTGGAGAAATACTGTAAATGAAGTAGCAAAAAATTACCCTGAAGTTGAGTTAGAACACATATATGTAGATAGTGCCTCAATGAAAATCTTAAAAAATCCTGGTGCATTTGATGTAGTATTGGCATCAAATGCATTTGGGGATATTATAGCAGACGAAGCTAGCCAAATAGTTGGATCTATTGGAACCTTGCCAGCTGCAAGCCTTGGGGAGAAAAGCTTGGGAATGTTTGAGCCAAATCAAATACATTCTTCCGTGCAGGATATTGCTGGGAAAAACACGGCAAATCCTATAGCTGTAATAATGTCTTCTGCCATGATGCTTAGATACTCATTTAATTTAAATGAAGAAGCTTCTGCTATTGAGAAAGCTGTATCAGAGACACTTGAAAATGGTTATAGAACTAGAGATATGATGACTGATGGAATGAAACTTGTTGGAACTAGGGAAATGGGAGATGTTATAGCTAAATTGTTAAGTAAGTAAAGGCGAGTTAGAATTGAATTTGAGATGCTAAAATTAATAATATACAGCTTATGCATAAATGTTTTATGTACAAGCTGTATATTGCTAAACTGCACTTTAACTAAGATAATTTGACCTAGGAAATTATGTCTTGATGCAGCTATTTTAGGTCATTAAGTTGCTTTTTTAAGTCATGAATTTGATCTTTTTTACTCTGAATTGACTCGAGGTACTGCATCTGGGCTGCGATAGAAAGCACAGTAGCTCCAGTTGATGCAATTACGTTTCCAAGAACATTTATTTCATCTGCACTTTTATCTTTAGTTATAACAATAGCTATAAAAGTACTAAGTACTGCAAGCTGTGTAGGGGATATTGTGTTTAAACAAGACATTTTATTCACACCTCTAATATATATTATATGAAATTAATATAAATGACACACTAAATTATTTAGGCATTTGAAAGAAAATAGGCTAGCGTGCTGACTAGTTATTGCTTTAAAAATACATTATAGTTGGGAGGGTAAGATTATGAAAGAATTTGGGAAACTTTTAGGTTGGGTTGGATTTTGGGCGTATTTTATATTACTCCTTAATTTCTTTATAAAGTACATAAATAGGAAGTATATGAAGAAGTTACCCAAAGATAAAAAACAGTATGAGCGTGTATATAAAGTCTTTATGAAGTACATTGTAAAATATCACAAGTTGGTTGGAATTATAGGAGTTATAGCTGTAGTGTGTCATGGTTATTTTATGTATAAATATAAGGGAATTTCTATACCGGGACTTGCTGCAGCTGTAGTTATGATTGTAACAGCATGTTTAGGAATATATGGACTTAAAAGTAGGAATATGAAGGGAAAATGGCTTATGGATCATAGGATATTAGCGTTTTTTCTCATATTCCTAATACTATTTCACATAATGTTTAAAAAGTTTCTTATGGTATAGAATTTCTAAGTGTGATTTCAATTTTGTTATTATATTTTATATAGAATTTCAATTAGAATCACTATATAGTTTCTTTAACTTAAAAGTCAGCTTATACACAGGTATATTTTTACAATAATGAAGCTCTTTTAAATATTTAACGAGCTGAAGGTTATAAAAAATATTCTGAGTATAAGCTTATTTTTAATTGGTAACTATGTCAGTTATATTTTTAGGATAAATATTAACGGCACATAAAACTTCTTATTTGACGTAAATCCATTCCAAAATAAACCCATCTATTTCTATGCCATCTATAACCTGAAATAGATCTTCTTCCTACATGAGTTAACCATGCCCAGAATCCATTGCCTCTATTTGGCCAAATATAAACGAACTTAAATAAGCATCGTCTTATAGAACCTGGATCTACAAATTTTGTACTTGAACCAGGTGCTAAGTTTTGAGGTGCTTGAGGAATATTGGATGGAGGAGGACCTGGTGGAAAGTTATCTCGCTGTCTGCTCATACACATAGGGGTATGGTTTGAGGAAAATCGTAGGTAAGGACATACGAAATCATCATCTAAATAATCTAATTCTTCGGGTTCATCATCTTCTCTAGCTTCATCATCAAATCTGAAGTAATCATAATCGTACATGTATACAACTCCTATTTTTTACTCTTAATTAAATAGTATGTTATTGTGAGTTATATAGTTACAAATCAATGAAAAAAATTTACATATACATAGTAGTTAAGTTAGAATTGTTCCTTAGAACAGTTTGATGTATATATAAAGTTATATAGACTAGCATGTCTTAATTCATCTGTTATTATTTCAATAAGCATGTTTATGTGTTTTCTGTTGTTAAGCGCAAATAATATTTTTCTATATTTTACAACTGCATTTAGTTCTCCATTTAAGGCACGTTTAATGCCGCTGCAGAAAGAATCGGGAGTATTAAATTCTACATTTTCAGGAGAAGGAATCATATTTCCCGTTAATTCATAGTAAATAAATCTAAACATTTTGTTATGCTTTTTTTCATTGTCCCTGATACCAGATATAATTTTTTTAGATTCATTTTCAGGAGCATTTTTTATTAAATAGTCGTAAAAAAGTTCATCTTCTCTTTCTCCAGAGATAGCTTCTTCTATTAACTTTAGTGCAGAATTGAAGTTGTCTGGATAAGTGTATTCATCTAAATTCAAGTCCATCTGAGAAACATTGTTAGGAAAGTTCATACCACAGCGAGTAAAGGGACACATATAATGTTTCATTTTCAACTCTCCAAAATATAAATTATAGTAGTATTTTATGATAGAAGTTATAAAAAGTGAATGAGGATAAACAGAGTTCTTGGCATCAGATGGAGTTTTGACTCCACCTGATGCTTAGAAATCGTTATCCAGGGACGTAACTGCTCTTTTTACTCCCATTTGGAGAAATGGGAGTATTAGAGCAGGTAGTCATCGGATAAATAAGTTACTTTAATGCAATATACTGATATATTAAACTACCATATTGTAAAAAAGTAATTTATTAATCTAGAATTAAACTTTTTTCATTTATGTAAATTTTATCTAAAATTGATTTATAATATAAGTATAAGTTTGGAATATAAGGAGATGTTTGGTGTGTATCCAATAAAATTTGAAAACTTATACTATGATAAAATTTGGGGAGGTAGAGATTTAGAACTTTTCAGGAGTAACCTTCCAGAAGGTAAGATAGGAGAAAGCTGGGATATAGCCTGTCATAAAAATGGTATGGGCATAGTAAAGAATGGGGAATTCAAAGGAACTAGATTTGATGATCTTGTTAAGGCTCAAGGAGATAAGCTATTGGGAACAAAAATTAAAGGTAATAGATTTCCCCTTCTTGTAAAGCTAATAAATGCTAGGGAGAAACTTTCAATACAAGTTCATCCAGATGATATCTATGCGAAAGAAGTAGAAAATGATTCAGGAAAAACAGAGGTATGGTATGTTATTGAAGCATTTGAGGGGGCAAGTTTGATAGTTGGAACTAAAGATGGATGCAGCATAGACGAATTTAAAAAGGCTATAAACGATGGAAACTTGGAAAAGTATATGAACAGAATTCCTGTTAAAAAAGGTGATGTGTATTTTATAAAAAGCGGTCTTGTACATGCAATATGTGAAGGAGTTATATTGGCAGAAATTCAACAAAATAGTGATATAACTTACAGAGTATATGACTATGGAAGGGGAAGGAAGTTACATATTAATAAAGCCTTAGACGTAGTAAATCTAAAATTAAAAGGAAATAGGAGCAGAGGTATTAGTATAAAAAAGGATGGTTATAAAAAAACTTATCTTTGTTTATCAACAGAAATTTCTCTGGAATTATATGATATTCAAATTGAAGCAGTAGAAAAAAGTGATAGAGAAAGGTTTTATATATTTACCTGTGTTGATGGCAAGGGCAAGATAGTTTACAGCGGCGGTTTTGAAGATATATTTAAAGGAGACAGTGTGCTTATTCCAGCTTCTCTTGGAGAATATAGATTAAAAGGTAACATGAAGTTGCTTAAAAGCTATGTTCCAGATTGTAATAAAGTAGAAAATAGTATATTAGATGAAATAAGAAAATTTTAAGAATTTTCACTAAGCTATTGTTAATAAAAATCTTTTTATTAACAATAGCTTTCTTCTTTTTTATACATAAAAATTGAAAATATCTTATTTTCAAAAAATTTTAAATTTCTAGCTAAATATTTTAGTAAAGCATTTCATTCAAATCCTTATTATTGTATCTCAACCCTTTGTATAACACAATTCCCTTAAATTTTATCTATAGAATTACTGTATTATGTATAGGCAATAACTATAAAAGATAACGATAACATTGGTGGTAACTATTGGTAATATATTTTAGATTTAAGTATAATGAAAACATAAAGATTGTTATAAAATACACAAGGGGGAAATAAAATGTCAAAATTAAATGAAAAAGAATTTCAGGATTATCTGAAACAAATTAGGGCTTTAGCTGAAGGACCTTTTGAAGAAATACAAAAAGAAGTTGAGGTTACTAATAAATTTCCTCAGAAGTTTTTTGACTTATCAATTGAAAACAATTTATATAGATGCGCATTGCCAGAACAATATGGTGGATGGGGATTAAGTGAGACACAGATTTTACAGGTACAAGAAGAGTTCAGTAGAGGACCAGGCGGAATGCGTATGCATCTTCATTATGCAATGGATTTAAACTGGAGAATTCTTGATGACTTTGGAAGTAAAGAATTAAAAGATGAATATATGGATAAATTTCAAGATAAAACAATCTTCACATGCTTTGCATTAACTGAAGAAACAGGTGGTACAGGAGCAGATTTACATACAAGAGCTGTGAAAGATGGAGACTATTACATCATGAATGGTGAAAAAACATTAATTTCCCATACTGACTGCTGTGAGTTTGCATATGTAATCGCTGTCACTGACCCAGATGCTCCAAAGGATAAGAGATTATCTGCATTCTTTGTACCAGTTAATACACCTGGTTATGAAATCGTTCCAATGCCTCATATGATGGGTTGCCGTGGAGCTGGACATGCAGGATTAAAATTCACTAACATGAAGCTTGACAAGAAATACTTACTTGGTAAAGAAGGCGAAGGCTTAAAGATTGCAATGCATTCTTTATCCGTATCTAGAGCTCATATTGCAGTAAGTAATCTTGGTATGTCTCAGAGAATGTTAGAGATGACAATTAAGAGAGCAAAAGACAGAGTAACATTTGGAAAACCACTTGTTAAGAGACAAGCAATTCAACAGACAATTGCTGATATGGGAACTGAAATACATGCACTTAGATTAATGGTTTACGATTTTGCAAAAGATTATGAAGCTGGTAAGGAAATTGAGATGAAAGCAGCTATGTGTAAACTTCATAGTATCAATACTGTTAAGTTAGTATCTGATTATATGTTAGAGATATTTGGAGGAATTGGATACTTTGAAGAATGCGAATATGGTCCAGTTGAAAGATTATATCGTGATTGTCGTGCAATGTGGTTAGAGGAAGGACCTAGAACTGTTCAAAGATTAACAGCTTCAAGAAAACTTATTGCTAATGGAGGCAATACTGAAGAAGAATAATTTTTTACTTGAAATATTTACTATTTTATATTATAGCCTTTTGAAGTTTTCAAAAGGCTATAAATAAAATATAAGAACAGGAGGATAAAAATGGAACCTTTAAAAGGGATTAAGGTGGTAGATTTAACCACATATTTAGCAGCTCCTACTACTGCTAGGATTATGGGAGAATGGGGCGCTGACTTAATTAAAATCGAAGCCCCCAAAGGAGATCCAGCAAGAGGACAGGGTTCAGTATTTAATATGCCTTTTAGTGATGAAGAAAATTTGCCGTTTGATGTAGCAAATATGGATAAGAGATTTATCACTATAAATTTGAAGACAGAACATGGACGGGAAGTTGCTTATAAATTATTAGAAGAGGCAGATGTATTTATTACAAATACAAGAACAAAATCACTTGTAAAATTAGGTATGGATTATGATACCTTGAAAGAAAAATTCCCCAAACTTATTTTTGCACAGGTTTTAGGATATGGAGAAAATGGACCTGCAAAGGATAGGCCGGGTTTTGATGCTACTTGCTATATGGCAAGGGGAGGCGTTCTAGGTACAACAGTAGATAAAGGTGGTTCGCCAATGAATCCACCTAATGGATATGGAGATTTTCAGGTTTCAATATGTCTTTTATCTGGTATATGCGGAGCTTTGTTTAACAGAGAAAGGACAGGAAAAGGAGATAAGATAACTGTAAGTCTTCAGCATGCTGCATCATTTATGTTAAGTGTTGCTATGATTTCAGCACAATATGGAAATGAATATCCAAAGAGTCGAAAAGAAGTTCCAAATCCATTTAATAATTGTTATCGCACTAAAGATAATAAGTGGGTTGTAATGTGCTGTCCTGAATATGATAGAGATTACGATAAAATTATGAATTTATTAGATGTTAAACATATGGTAGGAAATAAAAAATACAATAATTGTGCAAAGATAAATTCAGATAAGCTAAATCATGAAGTAGTAGATATACTTGATGAGGCTATTTCCAAGATTAATAGGGATGATTTGCTTAAAATACTTGAAGACAATGAACTGCCGTGTGAAGCAGCAAATGAGCCTTTGGATGTTTATAAAGATGAGCAGGTTTGGGCAAACAATATTTTAACTAAAGTAGATTACCCTTCAGGAAAAAGAATGGTTCCTACTAATCCAATTTTATTTGGTTCTATGTCAGAACCTATAATAAAAACTTGTAAACCTCAAGGTGCACATACAGAGCAAATCATGAAAGAATTAGGTTACAGCAGCAGTGAGGTTGAAGAATACATAAACGAAGGAGCTGTAGCTGGATTGAAACTGCTTAAAAAATAATGGGGAGGGTTAAAATTAATGAGCTTATTATATACAAAGGAACAAAAAGAATTAATTGCTCTTGTAAAAGAAATGGCAGAAAATGAAATCAAACCACATGTTCAGGAGCTGGATGAAAAAGGCGAATGTCCAAGAGAATTGTTTAAGTATGCTTTTGATATGGGACTTCATATGCTTGAGATTCCAGAAGAATATGGTGGAACAGGACTGAGCTACGAAACTACAGCCATGATTTTTGAAGAGCTTGCAAAGATAGATGCAGGATATGCAATTACACTTGTTACTACATTTGTTGCTTTGAGAAATGTAATTCTTTCTGGTACCAAAGAGCAGGGCAAATATTTTGCAGATATAATTGGAAAAGGAAATTTTGCGGGTTTCGCTCTTACAGAGCCAAATGCAGGTTCTGATCCTGCAGGAATGAGAGGAACAGCTGTAAAAGATGGTGATGAATATATATTGAACGCAACAAAAACGTTTATCACTAATGGTGCACTTGCTTCTGTGTTTGTAGGAATTTTTAAAACAAACCCTGAAGCAGGCAATAAAGGTATTTCAGCTTTTATAGTAGATGCAAATACACCAGGAATTACTATTGGAAAACATGAAGACAAAATGGGTCTTCGTTTATCAAATACTACAGATGTTACTTTTGAAAATGTAAGAGTTCCAGCTTCTAATATGCTTGGAGAGGAAGGATCAGGATTTAAACTTGCATTAAATTCTCTTAACTTATCTAGAGCCTTTGTTGCTACGTTAGCAGTAGGTATTATGCAGAGGGCTTTGGATGAATCTGTAAAGTATGCAAAAGAAAGAAAGCAGTTTGGCAAGCCTATAATTAAATTTCAAATGGTACAACAGATGCTTGCAGATATGGCAATAAAGATAGAAGCTTCCAGAGCACTTGTAAACAATACTATGAAGTTGATGGATAATGGAAATCTTGTTCGTAAAGAAGGTGCAATTACTAAAGCATTCGTATCTGATTGTGCACAGGAAGTTACGTCAAATGCAGTTCAAATTTTCGGTGGATATGGATACAGCAAAGAATATCCAGTTGAGAAGCTTATGAGAGATTGCAAGGTGTTCCAGATTTTTGAAGGAGCTAATCAGATTCAAAGAATGACAATAGCCGGTGCATTAGAAAAGGAATATAAGTAGGGGGGAAGAGAAATGAACATCGTTGTTTGTATAAAACAGGTTCCTGATACAACAGAAATTAAAATTGATCCAGTTAAAAATACATTAATTCGAAAAGGCGTTCCAAGTATTCTAAATCCATTTGACAAAAATGCATTAGAGCAGGCACTTCGTTTAAAAGATCAATATGGAGCTACTGTAACTGCAATTTCCATGGGACCTGATAACGCAAAAGAAGTTTTAAGGGAAGCTCTTTCCATGGGTGCAGATAAAGCGTACTTAGTTACAGACAGAGCTTTTGGAGGATCTGATACCTATGCAACTAGTTATATTTTATCAAAAGCAATTGAAAAACTAGGGCCATTTGATTTTGTACTTGTAGGTAAACAGGCAATTGATGGAGATACAGGACAGACAGGTTCAAGTATTGCAGAACATTTGAAGATTTCCAGATTAAGTTATGTGCTTGATATTAAAATGGAAGGTCAAAAGTGTGTAGTAAAGCGTCAAGTAGAAGAAGGGGCTGAAATAGTTGAAACAAAACTTCCTGTTTTATGTACTTTGACAAAAGAAAGCAATAAACCAAGATATGCAACTATTAAGGGAAAAATTGACTCTTTAAAAGCAGAAATAGGAGAAATTCACTTAGATGATATTAAGGATATAGATACTACCAAAATAGGTCTTAAAGGTTCACCAACAAGAGTAAAAGCAACTTTTACACCAAAACGTCAGGCAAGTGGTGAGGTAATGAAAGTTGTAAATCCTGAAAAAACAGCAAAAGAGTTAGTTGGCAAGCTATTAGAAGCAAAATTAGTTTAAGGGGAGGCTTTGGTTATGAATTTCGATGAATATAAAGACGTATGGGTATTTATAGAATGCTTTCAGGGACAACCAAAGAACGTTGGTTTTGAACTGCTGGGACAAGGTAGAATTTTAGCAGATAGCCTAAAGCAGAAATTATGTGCCGTAGTAATAGGCAGTGACGTAGAAGATGCAGTTAAGGGTGCAGGCAGTCATGGAGCAGATAAAGTTTATGTTGTGCAGGGAGAAGAATATAAAAATTATTCTTCAGATGTATATGGAGATGCATTTTTAAAACTCTGTCACAAGTATAACCCAAATACCATTTTAATAGGTGCCACTATAAGGGGCAGAGAACTTGGTTCTAAAATTGCAGTTAGCTTAAGAACAGGTCTTACTGCAGATTGTACTGCTTTAAGTGTAGAAGAGGATACTGGAAATGTTGTATGGGAAAGACCTGCTTTTGGAGGCAATCTCTATGCACAGATACTTTGCAGTGATACTAGACCACAGATGGGAACTGTAAGGCCTGGTGCCTTTAAGAAACCACAAGAAAATGAAAATAACCGTCCAGAAATTATTAAAGAGACTATTAATATAGACAAAGATTCTATTTTAACAAAAGTAGTTGATTTTATTAAAGCCCAAGAAGATTCTGGAGTCAAACTTGAAGAGGCAGAGTATATAGTATCTGGCGGCAGAGGAATGAAAAATGGAGAAAACTTTAAGATGTTACAACAACTTGCAGATTTACTTGGTGGAACAATTGGAGCATCAAGAGCTGCTGTAGATTCTGGATGGATTCCACAGACAAAGCAGGTAGGGCAGACAGGTAAAACAGTTTCTCCAAAAGTATATATTGCATGTGGAATTTCCGGTGCTGTACAGCATTTAGCTGGAATGAGCTCTTCAGATACAATTATTGCAATTAATAGAGATGAAACTGCACCAATATTTGAAGTAGCAGATTATTGTATAGTAGGAGACCTATTTGAAGTCGTTCCAGCACTTATAAAGGAAATTAGTTCAGTAAAAAATCTTTAATTGTGTTCTTTTTATAAGGAGATATGACGTGATGGATGAAATTAAAATAAATGATAGCCAAAAAAGATTGTATGAAAAAATGGGCTATTGGGGTAAAAAAACACTCTTAGATTACTGGCATACGTCGGTAAAAAAGTATAGAGATAAGGAATTTGTAGTAGATGATAGAGGATATCGTTACACCTATGGACAATTGGATGAAAAAGCAGGTATTGTTGCTTCCTATTTTCTTAGTATTGGAGTAAAGCCTCTAGATGTTATTTCTTTTCAAATACCAATATGGAGTGAATTTGTAATTGTTAGTATTGCATGCATGAAGGTGGGAGCTGTTGTTAACCCAATTGGCATGTGCTATAGTGGTCGGGAAGTTTCATATCTTTTAAATTTATGTAAAAGTAAAGTTTTTCTCTGCCCTACATGGTACAATAAGACAAATTATGAAAAATTGATTCTATCAGTCAAAAAGGATGTAAAAAGTTTAAAACACATTGTATTACTTGACAATCTTAAAGAAAAAGAAAGTAACAGTATTACTTTAAAACATATATTATCATCATACTTTTCCTTGAACATAAAAGATGAGGTAATGGTTGACAGTAATGATGTAGCAGCTGTCCTTTGCACATCCGGTACTACTGGATGTGCAAAGGGAGCCATGCTGACTCATAATAACATAATATTTAGTGAAAAATACTTTAATAAGGAACTTGGCATTACAAAAGATGATATTATGTTTATGCCGGCACCTTTAAATCATGCAACTGGCTTTCATCATGGAATTATTGCACCTATGCTTATTGGATCAAAAGTGGTTTTACAGCAGAAGTTTAAAAGTAAAAAGGCAATAGAACTTATGAATAGAGAAAAATGCACCTGGTCAATGGGAGCTACACCATTTATATATGATATTTTGAAAAACATTAGAGAGGATGAAGTTTACCTTAGTTCGTTAAAATTTTATCTTTGTGGTGGAGCTGTAGTACCAGAAGAAATGGTAAGGCAAGCCTATGAATATGGAATAAAATTATGTGAAGTTTATGGATCTACAGAAAGTGTTCCACATGTATTTGTAAGACCAGATGAAAATATTGAGTTAACATTTGGCACTGCAGGAAGGGCTATGGAAGGCGTAGAAGTTAAAATTGTAGATGAAAATAGAAAAGAGATACTACCTGGAAATCTAGGGGAAGAAGTATCGAGAGGTCCAAATGTATTTGTAGGATATATAGGTGATAAATCAGCTACAAATAAGGTACTGGATGATGAAGGATGGTTTTATAGTGGCGATTTATGTGTAAGTGATATAAGTGGCAATATTAATATCATTGGGAGAAAAAAAGACATAATTGTTAGAGGCGGTGAAAATCTCAACTCGAATCATATAAATCAGTATATTTCAAAATTTCCACTAGTTAAAGATGAGGCAGTTATTGGAATGCCTGATAAGCGTCTTGGTGAACGAATTTGTGCTTATGTCGTATTGAAAAAAGAAGTTAATTCTCTGAAATTAGAAGAACTTTTAGAGTACATGGAAAAGGAAAAAATTCCTAAAAGGTATTGGCCGGAGCACCTGGAGATTATAGATAAGATTCCCAGAACCGACAGTGGAAAGGTGAAAAAAAATTTATTGGCAAAGGATTTGAAAGTTCGAATGAGTAGACAGGAGGAGTCAAGTTGGAAGAGCGAGAATTCGGTCCAAGAAGATCAAGAGAAACAACAAAACCAAGGGTTGTGTGCCCCAAGTTAATATTTTATCATTGTAAACATTGTGGAAATGTATTTCAGTTAACAAGCATGGGAAAGGGAACATTTCCAATGTGTTGTGATGAAAAAATGGAGATACTTTCTACCAAAAATCCTTTAGAAGTTTCAGATGATATAATTATTGATTACAAAATTGCAGGTGGGTACAATGAAAATGTGGTAGAGGTCTTTTGGAAAATAAGGAATGAAGCTATTTCTGTTGAATGGATTTATCTTATGACATTTACAGGTGGACAGTTAAAGTATGTGACAAATCCTAAAAAGACATCTTTTGTATTTGCTTTGGCAGATGAAGATGCGTATGTTTACTGTGACGAAGATCCGTGCCTTGAATGCACTTTTAGATGTAAAAGGGGATTTGAAATTTATGCATATATAAAAGATAAAGCAATTGTTAAAATCCCTTTAGAGAGAATGCATGCTAATTGGCAGTCCTAATTTTATGGCTTTTGCTTTTTTTAATCATATAGTCTGAAAACATTTTCATAGCTATGGTATGGTAATTATTTTTATTATATGCCATATATACTGTACGTGTATTGTTTGGTGTATTTAGTTTTATAATTTTTAACTTATGAAATTGGAGTAAAAAAGAAGTACGTGCAGTAATAGCAGCCACATTTGTTGAACATACCATTCCACCAATAGTTATTTCATCGTCAAAATCATAACTTACATGAAGACCATAAGGTTTTAAAAGTTCCATTATAGTTTTACCAATAGGCAAGCTTTGTCGATATGTGATTAATGGATAGTCGCTAATATCTTGCAAATCAATGATTTTTTCTTTTGCCAATGGATGTTTATCGTTTACAACAAGGACAAGTTCTTGATCAAGAATTGGAATAAATTCAATGCTAGGTTCATTTTCCAAAATGGAACAGAAGCCGATATCATATTTTTCTGACTTGATTCCAGCTATAACATCTAAAGTCATGCCAGTGAAAATGTTAAATTTAGTCTTTGAATTTACAGTATTTAAATACCTATTTATTGCATTTGGCAAAAAATTTCCGCATAAGGTAGGAATACATCCTATATCAATAATTCCTCCAACAATACCAGATGATTCTTTTAGGCATTCAATCCCTTTTTCTAATTCACTTAAAGAATTGCACACGTATTGGTAAAAAACTTTTCCGTATTTCGTAAGTTTAATTTTTCGACCTTGTCTATGAAATAATTCTAGACCAATTTCTTCTTCTAAGGATGAAATGGCTTCACTTAGACTAGGTTGTGTTATATATAATTCTTTAGCAGCTTGAGTAAAATGCTGTATCTCAGATAATTTTTTAAAATAATATAATTGATTTAAGTTCATAGTGTATCTCCCTGTAAATTTATACTCATATTTGTTAATATTTTAGCATATTTCGATAAAATATTCCACAATTATGGTATAGTTTAACAGGAAAAAATAAAACTAATTAATAGATTAAATAGAAGGGAGAAATGAATATGATTTCAGAAGTTGAAAGCATCGGTAAAAGCGTTGGTAAGAAGAGGTGGGAGATTGTTTTACTTTTGACTCTATGCTACTTGATTTTATATATGGACAGATCATGTATGTCAATGGCAGGCCCCTCTATGATGAATTACTTTCATTGGAATGCAAGTCAGTTTGGATTGGTTTCTACAGCTTTCTTCATTGGTTATGCTTGTACTCAAATTTTAGGTGGATGGTTAGCTGACAAATTTGGTGGAGGCAAAGTTGTAATGTTTGGTGCGATATGGTGGTCAGTATTTGTTTTCTTAACTCCATTTGGAGCAACCTTAGGTCTTATGATAGTAATTCGTATTGTTATGGGAATGGGAGAAGGAGTTTCTTTACCGGCCATGTCTACAATTATTGCAAAATGGGTACCAAAGAAAGAATCAGGACTAGCATGGGGAATAAGTATAATGGGTGTTTCTATGGGAATTGCTCTTGCTATGCCTATCTCTGCCTGGATTATAAAAACTTGGAGTTGGCAGATGGTATTTCACTCATTTGCTTTTCTTGCACCTATTTGGGTAATTATTTGGTGGAAGTTTGGAAAAGATAAACCGGAAGATCATCCTAGTGTAAGTAAAGAGGAATTGCAATATATAAGAGTAGACGATAATATATCAGAAAATTCAGGAAAAAGAACTATTTTAAGTTCAAAAGACATATTTTCTACTCCATCTGTATGGACAGGTGCACTTTCATTCTTCTGTACTAACTATTTATTTTACTTATTTATGACATGGCTTCCTACGTATTTTGTTAAGGGTAGAGGATTTGCAATGGGTACAAGTGCTATTTATACAATGATGCCATATATTGTTGCAACTTTTACATATCCATTTGGTGGATGGTTAGCTGATAAAGCAGCTAAAAAGTTTGGAGATAATATGGGACGAAAATTATTCCCTCTTCTTGGTATGGTTGGAGCAGGTGTTATGCTTATACTAGGATCTAAGGCTTCTAGCGCTATTTCGGCAGTAGCATTAATATCTATATCAAATGGAGTATTATGTCTTACTATGGGTGGATATTATTCAATGCCAATGATTTTCTCTTCAACTAATGCAGGTAAAATTACTGGACTTTATGCAACTTTTGCTACAATTGGAGGTATATTAGCTCCACTTCTTACTGGAATTATGGTTGACGCTCACGGATATACAAGTGCACTTTACTTAGGTGCAGGAATATCTATACTTGGTGCTATTATATTACTTACAAGTACAGTTCGTCCTATTGTACCTATAGCTGAAAGAAAGTAGGTTTATCCTAGAAATATTTATTTTGATAATGATTTCATCTAAAGGAATAGAAAAGTATTAAGAAATTTGTTAATAAGCATCGGATGAAGTTTAAGATTTTGTCCGATGCTTAAAGCTATTTACTTTAAGCAAAATAAGCAGCAATCTAAAGATAGCAGTAAATGGTAAAATTTTCACATAAGGAGTTGTTGATCAAATGGATTTTAGCAAGCTATTTAAAATAGGAAGTACATGTATTAGTGAGTATATAGTAAAGCCTGAAGATACAGCTAATTTTATTGGAAATAACGGTGTTGTTATGTTATCTACGCCTGCGATGATAAAGTATATGGAATATACAACTTTACATATAGTAGACAATGTTATACCTAAAAATTATAGACCTGTTGGAACTAAAATTGATGTTGAACATATAAAACCAATACCTGTGAATATGAAAGTTAGTATAAAAGTAACATTAATATCAATTGAAGGTAAAAAATTACGCTATAATGTAGAAGCTTTCAATGAGAAAAATTGTAAAGTAGGTTTTGGAATATACGAACAACAAATGGTTAATTTAGAACAATTTTTAAATAGATAGTAAAAATTAATAAAACCAATAAATTTTTTGAGTTATTTAGGATAAAAATATATATGAATAATTTGTTTAAAGGTTTTAAAATTGAGCCTTCTAATCAAGTAAGAATAAATACATTATGGGCGTACCTATAATGTATTTATTTCATATAAAATGAAAATTATTTTATAAAAACTATTGCAAAAGAATAATTAATATTATATAATAATTTATGTCAAGGGAAATAAAAATTATATGAAATAACTTTAAGGAGGAATTTTAAATGAAAAAATTTGTTTGTGCTGTTTGTGGATATGTTTATGAAGGTGAAAATCCACCAGAAAAATGTCCTGTATGTGGTGCACCATCAGATAAATTTGTTGAAAAGGCAGAAGGCGAAATTAGTTGGGCAGATGAACATAAAGTAGGTGTTGCTAAAGGTGTAGATGAAAAAGTATTAGAAGAATTGAGAGCTAACTTTACTGGAGAATGTTCTGAAGTAGGAATGTATCTTGCTATGAGTCGTCAAGCTGATAGAGAAGGTTATCCAGAAGTTGCAGAAGCATATAAGAGAATAGCTTTTGAAGAAGCAGAACATGCAGCTAAATTTGCAGAATTATTGGGAGAAGTAGTATTACCTGATACAAAGAAAAATTTGCAGATGAGAGTAGATGCAGAGACAGGTGCTTGTAAAGGTAAAAAGGATTTAGCTACTTTAGCTAAAAAATTAAACTATGATGCAATTCATGATACAGTGCATGAAATGTGTAAAGATGAAGCAAGACACGGAGCTGCTTTCCAGGGATTGTTGAATAGATACTTTAAATAAACAGTAGTCATCGGGTAAATGCAAAGGACTGATACACTAATTAATTAGTGTATCAGTCCCTTTTAATACTCTATGCTAAATACATAAAATAAGATATAGCATCTTTTGTTGGAGTTTGAAAATCTATATTTCTCTTATGGTAGGCATCACCGTTGTAGTCATAACCTTGATTATCACAAATATACGCATAATCAAAACTTTTTGGATCTACCCACTTCATGAATGTATATGTATGAGTAGGGCCATTCCCATAAGAAATGGTAAAGCATATATCTCCTGGTAAAAGCTTAGATAAATCTGTAGAAGTCTGCCATCCTCTGCTTTGAAGCTGAGATGTAAGTTGATTAGTATTTGCTACAGATTCTGGAAGATCAGTCATTCCAGCTCTTCTAAGAGCTTCGCTTGCATAAAACACACAGTTATTACTTGTGTCTCCGCCGTGAAGTTCGATAGCTCTGTCTAGCACAGATTGTCTATTATCATAATTCATAAGATAATTATAAAGGTTTGTCCCAATTTGAGATTGAATTCTATAGTCATTCATAATAGATGGTACAGGTTCAAATGCTTTTATAGTTAAATTTAATGTTACTGGTTTACTATATCCATCAACAGTACCTGTATAAGCATATACACCTGGTATGCTTGTCGTGTCTACGGACTTGTCCCAAGATACATTTACAGAAGTAGTAGTATTATTTGACATTTTAGCAGTTACCTGTGTAGGTAAGGTGTAATCATCTTGCTGATTTATAGTTACACTTATGTTATCTATAGAAGATATAACTGGTGCGGTTTTAAATTCTACTACAGTAGGATTTTTAAGCTTTCTGTTGTATCTGGATACTATATTTCCACTTATAGTTAAGGTATAGTCTGTGTCTGGATTACAAACATTCGTAGGTGATACGATAACTGACATTCCGCAATCTGTTGAAGAAAAGGTTAGTGGAACTTCAGTATTATTATTGTCAACTAGTCTTATTTTACCACTTAAGGAATTTACATCTACTGGTTGGTTAAAGCTTATCTTCCACTTTTTGCTTACAGGAATACTAACTTTTACAATGGTATCGTAATTTGTGCTTTGATTGACATTTGAATTAGCCTTTTCTGGAGTATTGTTTTCACTGGTGCTTTTATCATTGCTGCTATTAGTGTTACCATCAATAGTTTTTGAATTAGAAATATCTTTGTTAGTATCTAAACTAGTTGAAGCGGTAACAGTTGATACGTTAGAAGACTTGTCCATATTATTTGCAGCTAATGCAATTGTACAGTGAGAGCCTTGAGCAATTGCATAAATTCCACAAAATAATACGAAGTTTTTAATAAGTTTCTTCACTTTTTAATCGCTTCTTTCTATTTTGATTTTAATTTATGTAAAAAATATGCCATATCTATTAGGTTAAATTTTATCCCATTACTCCACCGCACTTTATAAAAGAAATTTCCACAAAATCATAGACTTTAGTTCTCTGCTTTTTTTCAAGAAGGGGTAAAGAATGGTTGTGTCTCTAGATAAGTTCAATAGAATTAGGCATACTTGCTTATAATTTTTCATGTAAAAGGGAAAAATTATAATAACAAATAAGAGTATAGCATAATATTAATATATAGTCTATATAGCAGATAATATACAATATTCTGAAGGCGTATAGACGATTAAATTTAAGGCATTTGCAAAGAAATAGCCATCCGGTCAGTATGCTAGTCTATTTTCTTTCAAATGCCTAAAAGAGGAGAATTTTCTTTGAAGGAAAGAGCAGTTAGTAAATTAAAGGAATTTATTTTTAGATTTATACAGGATGATGTATTAGCACTGGCTTCACAACTTGCATATAGTTTATTATTTTCTATTTTCCCTTTTTTGGTGTTTTTTATAAGCCTTATAGGGTATAGTGATATAAGTAGTAATGATATATTGCTAATTTTAAGTAATGTATTGCCTAAAAATGCACTGGAATTAATAGAAAATACGGTAATTAAAACTGCTAATAGCAAAAATATTGAACTTTTATGTTTAAGTTTAATTCTTACATTATGGGCGCTATCAGGAGGATTCCATGCTGTTATAAAAGGATTAAATAAAGCATATGATCAAAGAGAAACTAGATCCATATTTAAGATATATATTATATCTATACTATGCACACTAGGGGTAACGTTGATAATATTATGTACTTTATTGTTTTTAGTATTTGGTCAAATGCTTGGAAGTTTTTTAGCTTTTAGGTTAGGGCTTTCCAAAGGATTTGGATTTTTATGGAATATATTACGATATGTGATTATATTTTTTGGAACTATATTAATATTTGCAGCGGTGTATATTTCTACCCCAAATGTAAGGCTTACTTGGAGAAAGGTATTACCTGGTGCTGTTTTTTCAACTATAGGTATCGTAATAGCTTCTATGGGGTTTGCCTTTTATGTAAATAATTTTGGAAATTATTCTAAAATTTATGGAAGTATAGGAGCTGTAATAATCCTCTTAACTTGGCTTTTTATTTTGTCTACAATAACTATTTTAGGAGGAGAATTTAATTCAGTATTATTTAAAAGAGAAAAAAATAGATTTTAGCTGTGTTTTTTGTGCATTAGCACACTTGCTTGTATAAATTTTCTAAAGCTGTATCAAGTGATTCTTAGGTTTAGATGGAGTTCTTATAGTTATGACTTTCTCTAGCTGAACTTTATAGAAGATGGTGGTGTTAGCAATGGTAACCATAGGACAAAAAAATTTATATAAAATTAAAAATATTATTGACAAAAATTTAGGTAGTTGTATAATATAAATATAAATCATAGTAAAACACTCAAGAATACTTTGAAAAAGAAAAGTAACTTAAATTAAATTTTGCAGAGAAGAAACGGTTGGTGAAAGTTTCTAAATTAAGTTTAAGTGAAGTGCCCTTTGGAGTTATGTGGTCGAATTAATAGTAGATTACATCGGATTCACCCGTTATAGTGATAGAACATAGCGCTGTGTTCGATTAAGAGTTGGATTTTTTTAAAAATCTAATTAGAGTGGAACCACGGAGTATAAACTTCGTCTCTATATAACATATAGAGATGAAGTTTTTTTAATTTCAAAGTAAAATTTCATGCTTAAAATATTAATTTTTATATAAAATTTTGGGAGGTATTAAAATGATATTTACTAATGCTATAGATATGATAGGTAATACACCTTTGTTTAAACTTGATAATTTTAAAAATGAGGACGCAGCTGATATATATGTTAAACTTGAAAAATTTAATCCTGGTGGAAGTATTAAAGACAGAGCTGCCCTTGGTATGGTTGAAAGAGCTGAAAGAGAAGGACTTTTAAAAAAGGGTGACACAATAGTGGAGCCAACTAGCGGTAATATGGGTATAGCTCTTGCAATGATAGGAAAATTAAAAGGATATAAAGTTACAATTGTAATGCCAGAAACTATGAGTGTAGAGAGAAGAAATATGATAAAGGCTTATGGTGCAGAATTAGTTTTGACAGATGGAGCTAAAGGAATGAAAGGAGCTATAGAGAAATCCTATGAAATTGGTAAAGATAAAGAGGGGTACTATATACCACAACAATTTATAAATACTGCTAATCCTAAAAAACATTATGAAACTACAGCAGAGGAAATTTTAAAGGATTTAAAAGATGTAGATGCTTTCGTAGCTGGTGTTGGTACTGGTGGAACAGCAATAGGAGTAGGAGAAAACTTGAAAAAGCACAATAAAGATGTAAAGGTAGTTGCAGTAGAGCCAGCAGGTTCACCAGTTCTATCAGGAGGTAAAACTGGTGCTCACAAAATACAAGGTATAGGAGCAGGGTTTGTACCTGATATCTACAAATCAGAAATTGTAGATGAGATCATAACTGTAACAGATGAAGATGCTTTTAAATATGCTAAACTTATGGGAAAAGAAGAGGGAATACTAGTTGGTATATCCTCAGGAGCTAATATAGCTGCAGCAATTCAAGTGGCAAAAAAACTTGGAAAAGGTAAAAAAGTAGTAACTGTAGCACCAGATGGAGGAGAGAAATATCTATCCATGGGATTATATGATTAGTATGTAATTCAATAAATTCACAGTTCACAATTTTGGTGGATTTTTATCTGCTAGGGTTATGAAGAATCTAAAAACTAAGTAGGATGGACGTTAAATTTTTAAACTTTCTATGGTAACATAAAAATCATCTTAATTGTGGATTGTGCATTATGAATGGATTACTTAGCATTATTTTTATGTTAAGTCAAAATTTGAGCAATAAATTTGAAAGGAGAAAACAATGAGAAACCCATTTAAGCTATTAGCTTATGATATTAAAAATGCTATGAAAAATGATCCAGCGGCTAGGAATCCGTTAGAGGTTTTTATATTATATCCTTTTATTCATGCTTTGATACAGTATAGAATAGCACATTTTTTTTATAATAAGAAATGTTTCTTTATTGCTAGGTTAATATCACAAATTGCTAGGGGTTTAACTGGAATAGAAATACACCCAGGGGCTAAAATAGGAAAGGGATTATTTATAGATCATGGCATGGGTGTTGTTATAGGTGAAACTGCAGAGGTTGGAGATAATGTAACGCTTTACCATGGAGTAACTTTAGGAGGAACAGGAAAGGATACAGGAAAAAGGCATCCTACAGTAGGGAATAACGTATTTATAGGAAGTGGAGCAAAACTTTTAGGGCCAATAGTTGTAGGTGACAATGTAAAAGTAGGTGCAAATTCAGTAGTTTTGAAAGATATACCAGCAAATTGTACTGTAGTAGGTATACCAGCTAAAGTAGTTAAGGCTGAAAGTAATACTGTTATAGAAATAAAAGACTATGCAGGAAGAAGAAAAAAGATATATAATGAAATGATAATATAATTTCTATAATAAGCAGGTGAAAGGTTTGAACTATAAGGAAGATATATTGAGTTACTGTAATAAGATTGGATTGAATACTGTAGGATTTACAAAATGCAGAATATTCACCGAATTAAAAGATAGTTTCAAATATAGAAAAGAAAATTTGCTTGAAAATGAATTCGAAGAAAAGAATATTGAAAATAGAGTTAATCCATATGTGTATATGGATGGGGGAAAGACAATAGTATCCATTGCCTTTCCCTATTTATTTGAAAAGCAAGATGAGGAAAATGTAAGCTTTTCTCTATATACTAGAGGAAAAGATTACCATGTAGTAGCACGTTATTATTTACAAAAAGTGTGTAATTTTATAAAAGGTTTAGGGGGAAAAGCTGAGTACTTTGTAGATAGCAATTCATTGCCTGAGAGATATATAGCTTTTCAGTGTGGAATAGGGTTTATAGGAAAAAACAATATGATTATTACAGAGAAATATGGATCTTATGTTTTTTTAGGAGAAATAATAACTGATATAAAAGTAGAAGCTGATATCCCACTAGATAGTAAGTGTGGCAGCTGTAATTTATGCCAAACATCGTGTCCTACAGGCGCTTTGCTTGGAGATAAAAATTCTAATATATGTATGTCATATATAACTCAAAAAAAACATATAGATAATAAATGGTTTTTACAATTTCAAGGAAGATTATTTGGATGCGACACTTGCCAAAAAGTATGTCCGTATAATAGTAAGGTTGCTTTTTCTAATATACAGGATTTTAAACCTTTTGATTTTATGAGTAGAGTTGATTTAAATGAAATTGTAGATATGGATAAAAAAGAATTTACAGAGAAATACAAAAACACATCCTGTGGATGGAGAGGTAAAAATATTATTCAGAGAAATGCAATTATAAATATGCTTACATTAAATAAAAGTATTAATTTGGAACATAAAAATATAAGGTCTACCTATGTAAAAGATTATTATCATAGACTTTTACAGGTTTTAAAATTATAATTTATATGAGAGAGGTACATTTAAAAAAGTATACCATATATAAAAGAAAGGGTGGATTTATTTATGATTTCTCCATGGGTGGTCAAGCTAATGGGACATCTCCCTAAAGGACTTTTAGCTTATATTTCAAAAAAGATATTAAGTGGTTACTTAAATAGATGTGCAGATATAAAAGTAAAAGGCATTGAAAATTTAAATGAAGTGGAAAGACCTGTAATATTTATCTGCAATCATTTAAGCAATTCTGATGCTCTTGTATTAAGTAGAGTACTTAAATCAGAAAACCTGACTTTTGTAGCAGGTAAAAAATTGAATCAAAATTCTTTAACGCAGCTTGGCATGTGTATTACAAAAACTATTGACATAAACCCAAATAGTGCGGACAAGGATGCCATATCTAAAATTATAAAAACTGTAAAGAACGGGAATAATATACTTATATTCCCTGAGGGAACGAGAAGTAGAACGGCAAGCTTAGCAAAAGGGAGAAAAGGGGTAGTTTTAATACAGAAGTTAACTAAGGCTGCAATTCTTCCTATCGGTATCTCTGGTACTGAAAAACTTTTACCTATAAGTGACAAGGATATGGCTCTAGAAAGTTTTCATAATGCAGAGGTAAATGTAAACATAGGAAAGCAGATAGATATACCACCCCAAGATAAAGGCGAAAACAAACATGTATATGAAGACAGAATATCTGATTTATTTATGAAAAAAATAGCAGAGCTCTTGCCTGAACAATATAGAGGAATATACAAGTCTTAATGAAGGTGATGAAAGTTGGATAAACAAAATATAGATAATATATTGAAAGTACTGAAAGAAACCTATCCAGAAGCAAAATGTGCATTGAATTTTGGGTCTCCTTATGAATTGTTAGTGTCCACTATGCTTTCAGCTCAATGTACTGATGTAAGAGTGAATAAAGTTACATCAGAATTGTATAAACAATATAATACTCCAGAAAAAATCATATCTCTAACAGAGGAAGAATTAGGAGAAAAGATAAAAAGTTGCGGCTTTTTTAGAAATAAAAGCAAGAATATACTTTCAACTAGCAGAGAACTTGTTGAAAAGTACGGTGGAGAGGTGCCACATACTATGGAACAATTGATAGAACTTCCAGGAGTAGGCAGAAAAACTGCGGATGTTGTTTTGTCAAACGCCTTTGGAGTTCCAGCAATTGCGGTGGATACTCATGTATTTAGAGTATCAAATAGACTTGGAATTGCAAAAGGAACTACTCCTCACAAGGTAGAAATGGAACTTATGAAAAATATACCCAAAAGTATGTGGAGTGATTCACATCATTACTTAATATGGCACGGAAGGCGCATATGTAAGTCAAGAAAACCTGATTGTGAACATTGTCCTCTAGCCCCTTATTGTGAATACTTCAATCATCCAGAGGAAACTAAGTCTTGAAGTTTAAAACTTACATAGAGTTTCTAAGTAAAAGTTGAATATACAGAGGATATGCTGACAAATCTCATCACCATAAAAACTTTTGATAAGTCTATAGTTCGTATTTTGAAAATCTAAAGAAGCTTAGATAAACTCGTACCTCAGACATATCTAAGCTTCTAAGATTTTCAAAAAATACGACTCTAAGACTTATAAGAAAAGTTTTTAAGTGTGATTTCAATTTTGTTGTCATATCATCAAGTATATTTTAACTTTTAGTTAGAATTTATACATATAGATAGTTAACTCTACAATTAAACTTATCCAAGCTACCGGTTGATTTAAATGCTAAAGTTATAAATACAACCAAGATTTACAATCTATAGTGGTTCTAACTAAAAAATCAGCTTATGTGTAGGCATATTTTTACAATAAGCAAGTACATTTAAATATTTTGTATATAAGTCTTAGTGGAAAATTTACAAAAAAACTTAGACCTTTTGAATTGTTTGAGGTACGAGTTTTCAAAAGGTCTTAGATTTTTGTAAATTTTCTGGTTAGACTTATCAAAATATTTAACGTACTTGTGGTTGTAAAAATATTCGGAGCATAAGTTGATTTTTCGTTTAGAAACTTTATGAGTTTATAAGATGTCTTCTTATCAAATCGAGGGCGGTCATAGTAGCTCTTTGTCTTACTACATCTCTGCTGCCAGAGTATTGGCACTTCTTAACATAAGTCTCTCCATTTATATAAAGTCCTATATATACTAGACCTACAGGTTTTTCGTAAGTACCGCCGCCAGGACCTGCAACTCCTGTAGTAGCTATGCCTATATCGGTATTTGCTGTTTTAGCTATACCTTCTGCCATTTCTTTTGCAGTTTCAGAACTAACAGCAGTAAATTTGTCCAGGGTATCCTTTTTTACTCCTAGTCTTTTCATTTTGGCCTCGTTGGTATAAGTGACAGCACCTTCTTTAAATACAGCAGATATGCCAGGATAATTTACAAGTCTTGCTGCTATTAGTCCACCAGTACATGATTCTGCAGAAGATATAGTTAATTCTTTATTTATCAATAATTTCCCTATAACCTCTTCCATAGTGTCATCATCTTCACCATATATATTTATCCCTAGTTTTTCTCTAATTTTAGATTCTATAGGTTTTATAAGCTCTACAGCTTCTTCTTCTGTATTTGCCCTTGCAGTAATTCTAAGTATTGTATCATTTTCTTTTGCGTAAGGAGCTACAGTGGGATTTACACTATTGTTTATAAGATCTGAGACACTCTCAGCCATAGAACTTTCGCCTATACCACAAACTCTCAGTGTTTTAGATTTTATTACTCCATTACTGTATTTTTTTAAAAATGGTACTACATAATTTTCAAACATAGGCTTTGCCTCTTTTGGAGGACCGGGAAGTATTATTAAAATTTTGCCATTTTGCTCCATACAACATCCAGGAGCCGTACCATGTGGATTAGGAAATATAGAAGCACCTTCAGGAAAGTAAGCTTGCTTTATATTATTGCCTTCCAAATTTGATTTCCCCATCTTCTTAAAATAAGATTCTAATTGGGTAAGTGAATTTTTATCTAAAATCATTTCCCTGTTAAAGTATTCAGCACCAGTTTCTTTAGTTAGATCATCTTGTGTAGGTCCAAGTCCTCCAGTTGTAATTATGATGTCAGTTCTTTCAAAAGATTTCCTAAACTCATCTAAAAGTCTCTGAGGATTATCTCCCACAACAGATTGGTGATACACTTCTATACCAAGATCAGCTAATCCTTTGGAAATAAATTGTGCATTTGTATTTACTATATCTCCAAGTAAAATCTCTGTACCAACGCATAATATCTTAGCTTTCATTTATGTACTCCTCCATATTTAAGTATATTTGAAAAACAAACATACTTTCATGATAGCATAAAAGTTATGTTTGTTTGTTACAAATTAGTAATAATTAAATTAATAATTTTTATATATAAAAGCTATTACTCTATAGTATAATAACTATGTGAAAGTGAAGAGGTGATAATGATGAGTGGAAAAAGAAAGACTAGGAAGTCAAAGAGAAAGTCAGGCGGAACATTAAAAATACTAGGTTTAGCTGCTTTAACTATTTTTTTGAGTATAAGCTGCGGATTTATAGTTTACCATTATAATGATGTAAAATACTGGGATAACTTAATTTATCCTAGAGTTTCTATAAATAATACGGATCTTTCTGAAAAAACTAAAGATCAGGCTAAAAGTATAATGAGCAGCGAATATTTAAACAAATTTCAACAGAAACAAATCACTATAACTGCAGGAAATAAAAGTTATGAGTTACCTTATTCGAGTTTAAGTTTTACGTACAACTTGGATGATACGATAAAGTTGGCCTATTCTTATGGAAAAAGCAGCAATATATTTAAAAAATATGAATTATTAAAGAATCCTAAAAATGTAAACTATAATTTGAAATTTTCTTATAATACCAAAGTTATAGATAATATGGTAGATAAAATTGCAAGTGAAGTTGATACAGAACCTGTGAATGCATCTCTTGAAATGGGAGGAGTGAAGTTTTCAGTAATACCACAGAAAGATGGGGTTAAAGTAGATAAAGAAGCTTTGAAAAAAGATATTGAATCTAAAATAGATAATAATTCAGATCAGGATTTAACTGTAAAAGCGGTACTCAAAACTACTAAAGCTAAAATAAAGGAAGATGATCTTAAACCTGTGGACACATTAATATCTAGTTTTAGTACAGCCTATGGCGGCATATCTTCTGGTGAAAGAGCAAATAACATATCACTTGCTACTAGCAGCATAAATGGACATGTAGTAATGCCAGGAGATACTTTTAGCTTCAATGATGTTGTAGGTCAGAGAACTGCAGCCAAAGGATATGAGGCAGCTCCTGTTATTATTGGAGATAAGGTGGAGTCAGGACTTGGCGGGGGAATATGCCAGGTATCTACTACGCTTTATAATGCAGTTGCTAAAGCAGGACTTACATCTACGGAAAGGACTCATCATACTATGCCTGTTCATTATGTCCCTGAAGGAATGGATGCTACGGTAGATTACGGAAACATAGATTATAAATTTAGAAATGATTTTAAATATCCTATATACATACAAGGTTATACTTCAGGTGGTAACATAGTATTTAATTTATATTCCAATTCTTCGGTATCAAAATAAAAGTTATGTATTAACTTAATTAAAAAAGTATGTTATAATAGGTAAGTAATTTGTGCGGATATGGCGGAACTGGCAGACGCGCTAGATTCAGGTTCTAGTGAGGGAAACTTCATGCAGGTTCAAGTCCTGTTATCCGCACCAAAGTCAAGTAAAATCAACGGTTTAGATATAAACTCTATAACTTAATAAGAAATAATAGAGGGAAATCCCTCAACAGATTATATATACAGATATTTATAATTTGTTGGGGGATTTTTTATGTGTGTTTTTATATAACGTACACATTATTAGGGGTGAAATTATGAGAAAAAAAATTGAATTACAAGAAATTCAAGAAAAAAATTTAACTTTAGAGCAAGGATTTAAAAAATTTATTGTAAGTTGTAAAGTTAAAAATTTACGACCAAGTACAATAAAGCATTATAAAGATATTGTAGGAGTATTTTTTAAATTTATACCAAAGAAAACATTATGTTCTGAAATAACAAAAGAGATTATAGATAGATTTGTTATTTATATGCAGGAGAATAGGAAAGAAAAGGACGTAAGTATAAACTCAACTTTAATGAATTTGAGAGTTTTTATCTACTATTTAATGCGATATGATTATGTACCAACTTTTAAAATTAGTAAATTAAAAGTAGATAAAGATATTATAAATACTTATTCAGATGCAGAAATAAAAATACTTCTAAAAAAACCAGACCTTAAAAAATGTAAGTTTTTAGAATATCGTAATTGGGTAATTTGCAATTTCTTACTTGGAACAGGTTGTCGTGCAAGAACACTTGTAAATTTAAAGATTAAAGATCTTGATTTTGAAAATAATTTAATAACTTATAGATTTACAAAAAATAGAAGACAACAGATAATACCAATGTCTTCTGCATTAAGGAATATTTTACTTGAATATTTAGAATACAGGAAAGGTCAGGAAGATGATTATTTATTTGTAAATGCTTATGGTGAATATCTAAAGACAGAATGGTTAAGCCACAATTTAATTGACTACAATCGTAAACGTGGGGTTGCTACTACAGGGGTACACAGGTGGAGACATACGTTCGCTAAAAAATGGATTTTAAATCATGGAGATATATTTAGATTACAAAAAATATTAGGTCATAGTTCCATGGATATGGTTAGAAATTATGTAAATATGTTTCAAACAGATCTATCGAATGAATTTGATAAATTTAATCCACTTGACCAAATGGAGCAGAATAGAAAAGGTTATATAAAAATGCAAAGGAAATGATTGCATGAATTGGCATATATAAGACGTTTAATCCATCCAGACAAGTAAATATACATTCTACAGAATGGACTCTCTCAGAATGGTTCTATGGAGCATGTAAAGGTATATAAAAGAAATAAGCCACCCAAAAGGTGACTACAATTTAATATCAACAATATGTCTTGTAAAACCAAAACTATTATTGAAAATCTATATCCCACTAACATAGATTTTATCAAAAAAATTAAGGTTTTGCAAGGTGTATTTCTTATACTCTTTTTTCTGGTATATGTGAGTTGTCTATGCACTGGAATAACTATAAAATATCCAGTGGTTACATGAAGCCGATGCTATAAAATTCATGGGGACGTATAATAATTTCTGCTATTATAAAAATGCCCCTCAACTGGGTACATCTGACCAGTAAAAATATTAGATGGGGTGGATTAGTAGTTGAAAGACGGCAATGTATTAATTATCCACAACCTGTGGACAAGTATTGAAGGGTACTAATTTTAATATTAAAAATACATTACAATAGTAGTAATAAACTGGATACTTCAGCACGTACAGAAGTATTTTTTTTGTTTTGCCCTGATTTTAGGGCAAACTATACCCTGAACGTGCTTAGCAAACCAGAAGTATATAAGGCTTGAACCAAAAGTCAAGAGTATAACAAAATTTACATTTAATAGATTATACCAATATTGGAATAATAGTATTGAGGTGTAAATGTATGTTCGAGTATCGTCAGGAAAAACAATTGCAGATGTTTTTAATATTGAATGGAAAATCACATTTAGGATTTGATGTACTTGGAGAAGAAGAGGATATATATTGTAATGGTATAAAAAAGAGATTTGATTTGATAGGTAAAAATAAAAGTTGTATTTTTCTTGTTGAATTAAAACGTGAAAAAGTACAGATTATAAAAAAGAAGGATCTATATAAAATAATAAAGATTTCAAAAGAATATAAAACTTTTAAGAAAATAAAGGTTTTATTAGTAGGTACTAAGATGAATGATTCTATAAAAAATAAAATTAATAAATACAAAAATATTGATATTTTACTACTAGAAAATGTTAAATTTAATAAACATATAAAAAAATCAGAAAATGGAAAAAAGAAATTTTTATATTATACTGATATAGAAATATTAGTTATGTTTCAATTACAAGAAAAACTGGAAAAAGAATTTTTTGAATATGTTGTTGATCATAAAATATACCATAAAGATATGATGGTGATATTCTTTAGATTTAATAATAATTTAGGAATAAATTTGAATTGTTATAGAAAAATCAATTGTGAAAATAATTCAGATTATGAATATACCGTAATATTCCAATATGAAATAGTATATTATTGTGAAAGTCCATTCGTATATTCAGAAGTTATAAGAATTTTTAAATCTATTTCTGTTAGTTATATGAATAAAATATTTGGATTTATTAAAGATATGAAATTATATTACTTTGGAATTTATGACTGTAATTATATTTATCTATCTAGCCAGTTAGAAATGAGAAAAGACAAATTTATTAAATATATGAATGATTCTATAAAAGAAATTTGTATGTATGGTGATTTAATAAGGGAAAGAATTAAATCTAAAAGTAATAAAACGAAGTATTGTAAAGAATGTTCCAAAGAAATTAAAGAAGAAAATATAAGAAAAAGAGTTCAAGAATATAGGGAAGAACGTAAAAAGGAAGAAAAATAGGAAACTCTATAAACTGGCTTATATCAAGGGATTACAATGATTTGAATTAAAAAATGTAAGTTCTCTAATATGAGTATATAAAGAGTTAAAACTAAAAATATTGCAAGGCAAAATTTATTTATAATACTTCAAACATAGTCATATCAAGGGTTCTAATAATTGACTAATTCCTTGTATATGAGTATTGTAAGAAAAACGAAAAATGTTGACTAAATAGAAATCTTTCTGAACTGGCTTATATCAACGGTTTACAGAGATTTAGATTTTGTGTATTATTTAACAAAATAACCTTAGACGTTGATATAACTAACTTAGGTGGCAATTTTGTTAATGAGTCTCTAAAGGAAAGAGCCACCAATGTAACGAAAATCCGAAAAATAGAAATCTTTAATAAATGGCTTAGTATCAATGGCTAAGGTACATTTTTAGTGTATATATTTATCAGTAGTGGAAAAGAGTTAAATAATTTAATTCGGACGAAGTAGAAACACTTGTAAATTGACTTATATCAATGGATAAGACTATGTTCAAATTTAAAAATGCAATTTTCCTAATATGAGTATATAAAGAGAGAAATGAAAAATAACCACCAATAAAAATCTTTGTGAATTGGCTTATATCAACGGTTTACAACTTTTCAAATAATTTTGTTATATAGAGTATAAATAGAATTAAATATTATTATAAGTATTTTTTAATGAATTTTTAGTGAAATATAAAATTATTAAAAGCGTAAAAGCGTTGGTATATCTAGGCTTAGAGTAGATATCCAAAAATAAAAATAGTGCGATTATAGGAGGGGGCAAAACTATATATAATAAAACACCTATAAAGCAGTAATATCAATGGAGCAACACTTGTCAACGATTATGCTACAATAGGGACAAAACTAAAAAATATAAAAATGTTTGATTTGCTAGACAAGTAGAAAACCCTCTAACATGGCTCATATCAACGGCTAATACCATGTGAAAATTTAAAAATGTAAATTCCCTAATATGGGAAGTAAATAGTAAAATTTTTAATTTGGGGACATAAAATAATTTTGATGTACTTCAAATATAGATGTATCAAGGATTTCAGAAAATAATTAATTCCTTGTATATAGGTAGTGTAACAAAAATTGCAAGGCAAAATTTACTTGTGATACCTTAAACCTAACAATATCAAGGATTTTGGATGTTTGCTAATTCCTTGTATATAGTATATGAGCAACAAAAATTGCAAAAGTGGCACTTTACCGTCGTTATTTTATTTTAAAAAAACCTGTAAGACTAGCAGTATCAATGACTTTCAGAGTTACCTATCTTGGGATATATGGAGGGGTATAAATGAATGTTTGAAATAGAAAAATCCCTAAATTAAGTTATATCAACGGTTTACAAGGATTCGTATAATTTTGTTATATAGAGTATAAATAGAATCTCGACTGATATAAAGACCTTATAAACTAACTTATATCAAGGGTTCACAAGGATTGATTAAAAATTCCTTTAAGGGATATATAAAAACAACGTGAAAAAATGAAGAATGTCACGAAATAGAAAACTCTGTGAACTGGCTTATATCAAGGACTAAGACTACTTTTAAATTGGAAAATGCAATTTTCCTAATATGAGTAGTAAATAGTTAAAATGAGTTAATACGTTGCATTTATTTTTTTGTATATTCAAGAATAGATTAATTTCTATTCTTTTTTTTTATAGCAACTTTTGTTAAAAATTTGAGTAAAAGGAGAGATTAATTATGTATGAGCAGGAGGTAGTTAGGAGGACATTAGTTAGATACTGTACTAAATGGGGTGTGAAATATAATCACATTGCAAGGACATTACATTTGAGTAAGTGTACTATTAGTCATTTTGTTAATGGAGACAGAAACTTAAGGAAAATCAATTTTGATAATTTAGTTAGTCTTTTAAAAAAGGTTAATTATTTATAATAAAAATTATAGGAGGTTTTTATATGAAACTAGATAAAGAAAATTATTCTCTACAGGAGGTGCAGGAAATATTAAAAGAATATGATACTAAAATGGCTGAGTTTGAGACCAGAATTAAAGAAGCAGATGCTCAGGCGAAGGATATGGATAATCAAACAAAACAATTAGAGACACTTACTAAAAGTAATCTTGAAAATTCTATCAAGGTTGAAATGCTAAAAAATGGACTTAGTGAGGATATGTTTGATTTGGTTGCAGATTCTAAAGACGTTGATACTGCAAGTAAAAAAATAAATAAGATATTAGACATAAAAAAGAAATCTGATATTAATAATAGTTATAAACCAAGTGAACATACAGCAGAACAAACAGCATATGCAGAAGCACAAAAAAATGGAGACGTTGGAGCAATGTTAAGAACAAAAATGTCCAAGTTATTCAAATAAAATTATCAAGTTATTAATTAGTAGTAGATAAAAATTCTATTACTTTTTTTTATAAATAAATCTAAAAATAGGAAGGAAGAATGTATAAATGATACAGACAAAAGATTTTTTAAGTATGGAAAATATAGACCTTATGGCAGAAATGGGGGTTGCACAACCTTTAGATACACCACTTACTACTTTATTAATGGGTAGAAATCAAGTCGATAAGGAGACAGCACCATTAGTATATTGGAGGGAGAAAACTTTAGATACCACAGCAGATATTTCACAGGTAGAAGGTTCTGAAACAACTGTATTTCAATCCTCAAGTAGAGTACCAAAAAATAATTATTGTGAAATATTTAAGAAAGCAGTGTCCGTCAGTGGAACAGCACAAGCAAGTAGTGTAACTGGAATTAGTGACCAGTATGCTAGTGAAATGGCTGACAGATTGATTGAATTAAAAGTTAACATGGAAGATAAATTAATTAATGGTGTAAAAAATGATGGAAGTGCTACTCCATTTATAAGACACCTAGATGGTATATTTAATTTTGTTGATGTAGGAAACAAAGTAACTGGAAGTTTAACTGTAGATTCTTTTAAATCCGTTGCTAAAAAGTTATGGGATAACGGATTAGGTTCAAACGGTTATATTTGTTTATGTAATGCAGATTTAAAAGAAAAAATTGATGATTTTTATAATACACAATACCAATATAATGCACCAACAGGCCAGTTTGGACTTGTGGCCAATACAATAAATACAAACTATGGCCAAGTTTCTTTAATGCTTAATAGACATATACCAGAAAAGAAATTAATAATTTTTGATCCTAGTTATGTACGTCTTGGATTTTTAAGAACACCATTCAGTGAAATACTTGCAAAAACGGGTGACTCTGTAAAAGGACAAGTAATTGCAGAAGCAACATTAAAAGTATTAAATGGAAAGGCACTTGCAACTTTAGATACTACAGTAGGTGCATAAAATAAATAGTACATATTTTAAGGGTAGTTGGACAATCCAATTACCCTTTTAAATTTGAGTAATAGGAGTGATTAAGAGTGAAAGAGATTAAAATTAAGAATTTAAATTATGAAGGAGTTGAAAAAATGGGATATACATAAACTCTAATTCTTCTTTAAAAGTGTTGATATGATGTCAACACATGAGAGAATTGGAGTAATTGACAATCCTAGTCAAACTAGGTGTGTCTTAAAGTAATACATAGAGTTTTAAATATACAATAAGAAGAGTTAGAGAGTATGATAATATTCCCTAACAAAAATGAATAAAAAATATGCAACAAAATTTCCAGAATGGACAAGAAACAATACAATTTATAACAGTTGTTTAAGTGATGATTTAGATTCATTATTTAGTACAATTTTATTAAATCAAATCAAAGGTTATGAAGTAACACATTTCTATGATTTTAGTAACATTTATAAAGCAATAGGCTATAAACAAACCAATGAAGTTGTAGCAGTCGATGTTGATACAATATATACAAAATGCTGGTCGAATCACGTTGTACCTTTTAATAATCCAGATAGTGCAAATTTAAACCAAGTTGAGGACATAGACAGATATAACTATTGTTCTAAATTTGCAGGATCGACTCTATTAGAGATAACTTCCTTATATGACATTGATATAAGTATGTTGAGTGAAGAAGCAAAACTGGTACTTTTATCAGTAGATTCAACATTTTTAATGTACAATTTTAATAAAGATAATTGCAAAAAAATATTAGTGAATGTATTGGAACTACCAGAACTATTTGAATTGTGTAAAAAATATTCAAATAATCAAGCGAAATTTTATAAAGTACAAGACAAATATAAAATGAAACAAAAAATACATATTAATGATGATGGAATGTTAGAAACATCTATTGATTTAGAAGGACTATCAAAATTATTTGGTATGTCTTTTATTTTGCCTAAAAATAAATTTCAGGCAACACATACATTACATATAGAACATTTATATGATGTACAACTAGATGCTTTTATAAAACAATTACAAGAAAATCATAAAACAATTTTTAGTGCAGCAAGGACAAGAAAAAATTATATTAAGTTGTCGTATATTTAAATTTAATTAATTACGAAAGGAAGAATTAAGAATGGAAAATTTAAGTAAAAAAATTGGCAATGCAAGAGGGGTTCTCACACAGGTGATGAAATATTATGGAGTCAAACAGATTCCTATAAAGAAATTGCTAAAAAATATAATTTGCAACCAAAAAAAAGTTTATTCCAGAAAATAATAAGAATATTTCAATAGATTGAAGGGGGCGACGGAATATCGTCCCCCTTTAAAAATTACAGAGGTTGTAAGGTAGTGGGATTTGCTCCTGCTACCTTATTTTTAAAATTACAAAGGTTTTTAAATGACCTTAGTTAGAATAAGGAGGATTTTATTAAAATGAAAGATAAATATTACACTTTTAATAGATATTTAGCAATGGCACTAAGTTGGTGTGGCTACCATTTTGAAAAAAATATAGTTAATGGTGGAAAGCCAATGTACATATTTCAAAGAACAGAAGAATTTGAAAAGTGCTTGTATGAACTTGTTGAAACAAAAAAAATATATGGAAATGAATTTTAATTCTAAGTTTTTATTGCTTAGGATTTTTTTATTTGCAAAATTAGGAGGATTAAATTATGGAAAATAGTTATACATTAATAAATAATGATACTGGAGAAATAGTTGATGAAGATTTTGGCTTTGATACATTAGAGGATAGAGAACGTAAGAAAAAATGTGCAATTAAAGCAAAGGATTTTGAAGAATATAAGGAAATTCAATCTGAATATATGGGAAATTTTATATTCTTTTTATATAATTCATTGGACAAATTAAAAAAAGTTCTATCTGATGCAGATTTATGTAAATATATAATGTTGGCCACCTATATAAAAAAAGATGGCTACTTAATATTAGATAATAATAAAACGTACATAAATAAAAAGAAAATGCAGGAACTTTTATTAGTTGCTAAAGTAAACTTTAATAAATTTTATAATAATCTTATTGAAAATAATTTACTTGTTGAAGAAGAAAAATCTAAGAAATATAAAATAAATTTGAACATATTTTGGCGAGGATATGAAAAAGACTATAAAAATTTAACTAATAATAAGTTAGAAAATTACACTCGTTTATACATAGATGCTACAAGGGAACTGTACAAACTTAATTATAAAAAATCGAAAAAGTTAGCAATTGCTTATAAATTAATACCTTATGTGAATTGGAAGTATAATGTGCTATGTCCCAATATTAAGGAAATTGATAAAAGTAAAATTAATCCGTTGACGATAAAAGATGTAATGAATATATTAGGTTATAGTCAGCATCATATAGCAACATTTAAAAAAGATTTTTATGGAATAAAATTTCATGACTATGTATTATTTAAGACATTACAAGATGATCCAGACTATACAACTTCAACGATAATAGTTAATCCGTTATTTGCTTATAGGAACAAAGAAGTCAAAGAGATAGAAGGTTTATTTGTTATATTTAATATAAGGGTAAAACGTTGATATTATTAGGGCTAAAGGGTACATTCACAGTTAGCGTTACTTTTTTGGCCAAAAACTCACAGTTAGCGTTACTTTCTGAAAGTCCAGAAAATGTTGATATTACTAGGCTTATGACTGATATTTCTATATGGCCACCTCTTTAATCTTAGGATATAGGCACTCACTTAGAGGAGGGACTACAGTTGGGAGAATTACCAAAAGTATGACCTTGATTGAGTTAGTACATATATACATATACAAGTTTCAATTAATTTAGTTATACATATATATAATCCAATATATAAAAAATCTAATATAAATCATTTTTGATTGGATTTGCGAGGTACGAAGCAAAGACACATCAAAAATATGAGGTGTGTTGGATTGTGGACTGTAAGGGAACAATTCATAAACACCGAACATATACACAATACTGACTAAGTTAAACTTAGGATGATGTCTTCTACATTTCTTATTGAAAACTTTCAATCCCATAACCAAGCCATTTATTACTATCAATTTGTGGACTATATACACCCTATATTAATCCTCAAATTTATCTACAAATTATTATACATAATGTTGGTATAAAGGGTACTATTATTTGACGTACCCTTAGAAGGATTACCCATTTTAGGTAATTGGCATCTTGCTTGAACGGCAATGTGGTTATCCGATCTTCATTGTCAAGATGTGTCGCAGAACACGTTATTTGGTTCGGATTCTCATACCTCATGGGAAGGAATTGGTATATTCGTTTTGAAGAAATCCCCACATATGGGGAAAACATTTTAAATGTCTTGGTTATCCGTGGGTGGAAACTATTTCGTTAACGTTTGAAACGTCCTCGGATGGAGCATATTGAACTACATTCAAGTTTAAGCCGAGTCCAAAATTGGATTGTCCTAAGTTTAACTTAGTGTTATAGGTCGTAACTAAAAAGTAACGACCTCTGATAAGCATTGTTTGAGTATTAGTGGTTGTCGATTTTATATCGAATACCTAAGTTTGTTATCCTTTTGGGGACAACAGATTTACATAAGCGAAATTTTACTCCTATGTAAAAAACATACCGTTTGAAACGACCTGTTTTAAATCACATTATTTGCTATCACTCAGAGTGATCGAGTTACAAAGGGTGTCCCATTGCAGGACATAAGAATATTTATGATTCACCATGCAGGGCGATTTTTAGAATTGACCGTTGGTGGAAACTATTTGATGTCACGTCAAACTTGTTAAATTAGCGGTTTTCAATGTGAAACTCAGTGTCACAGAGGGACTTAATATCCCTGACATAGGAATACCATATGGTAATAATATAAGTCCATAAGACTATATATACTATACTTTAGATTGGCTTATAATAAAGTTTTAATTTTACAATTAGGAGACTACTATACCCCAAAACAGGGTGTAGTTTTTTTTATTTAAATTTAAGAAAGGATGATTGATTTTATGAAAAAAAAGCATGGTAGAAATAAATTTAGAAGATTATTAAATGATTTAGGAACACCAAAAAAATATTATTATTTTTGTTGGAAGAATAAAATAGATAATTTCAAAATGAAATACTCTGAAATGACCAAAGAAGATTTTATGAAAAAATTTAAGTTTTCTAGTAAATCAATGGCGATATTTAAACAATGGGAAGGTTCACAAGAATATCAAAAAATATATAGAGCATTGCTTGAAATTAAAAGTGATGAAGATTTAATTAATATATACAATGTTGTAAGAGATAAGGCATTAACTGGAGAGGATAAAGCAGTTAAAACATTTATATCGTAAGCGATAAACTACCCAGTGTATAAGCATAAAAAATAAACGACCATTCATTAAAATGGTCGTAATTTATTATGCTTTCTTTTTGCATGAAGATTGAACCCATTGGTCCCAGGGCAGGTATTCATC
>NZ_LROR01000083.1:0-6277 GCF_001675205.1 Clostridium coskatii
TTTTAAGCTGCATATGAAATTCTGTAATTTCAAAGCAATCATCTAAATCAAGTGAATAATTGCTAAAATTTATTGCTGTACATTCCTTAATACAAAGATTTTCAACGGACCCTTTACCCTGAATGGCGTTTTTAATTTTAGTAAACTGCTTACCTAAACTAATAACATTCTGTGCCCAAAGGATATCCTTATTCAAAAGTTCTTCTTCTGTAATAAGGAACAATGCTTCCGTTGATTTCATCTTACTGTAAAGTTTTTTCTTCTTCCAATTATTTTTCTTTTTCGGCTGTGCAGGTGTTTGATTTTCATTTATGCTCTGCACCTTTTCCACAGTTTCCTTTTTCTCTACAGCTTGTTTTTTATCTACATCATGCTTCTTCTCCACAGGTTGTTCTTTATTTACAACATTTTTCTTTTTGTAATAAGACCCGTCATCAAACATATTTATACCTTTGTCTGACAGAAACTGACTTGCTTCAGGTGTAAGTCTTGTCCCAAGTTTTAACTCATAATCTGTAAAAGGTTCTTTTCTATATAAATCCCGCAAATCAATTTCGGTAATAAATTTCATTTTGAACCCCCTTTACCCTCTTCTAGCTCTCAACCTGATTCTTTTCAATACTAGGTTTCATTTTAGCAGGTAAATAAAGTGAAATTAATTTTTCATATATGCCTCCACCTAAAATTCCTCCTACAATAGGAGCAAATATAGGTACAATAAGTCCATAATTATTAGGTCCAAAAGCATTTGTTCCCCATCCTGCCAGCACACATAATAATCTTGGACCAAAATCACGGGCTGGATTCATAGCAAAACCAGTTAAAGTTCCAAATGATGCTCCTAATAACGCTACTACCAAACCTATAGCCAAAGCTGGCATACCATTTTTAGGACAACTCTTATTGCATCCATCTGTTACTGCAAAAATAACTAATACTAAAATGGCCGTTATACACATTTCTACCATAAAAGCATTGAACATTGACAACCCTGTTTTAGGGAATGTACTAAATATTCCTGCTGAACTCCACCCAGCTTGTGAGTTTCTAATAATATTTTTGCTGCTTTCAAATTGTCTTATAGAACTGCCATATAACCCATAAACTATTGCTGCTGCTGTAAAAGCTCCTAAAATTTGTGAAACAATATAAGGAATTACTTTCTTTTTGTCAAATTTCTTCCATACTGCTAGAGCTATTGTAACCGCAGGATTTATATGAGCTCCGGAAGTATCGCCAACAACAAATATAGCTATTGTTATAGCTAATCCCCAACACATAGATAATCCCCAAAATGTAACGTTTGCATTTACTGCAACTAGAGCTGCTACTACCCCAATTCCAATAAATAATAAGATAAATGTACCTATAAATTCAGCAAAACATTCACCTAATAATTTATTTTTCATATTCATATTATCCTCCTTATTGTTAACATTTTCGCTAATTTATAAAAATGCTATTTACCATAAACTTCTTCAAACAATTTAGCTATTTCTTCTTTGCTAGTTTTCCTTGGATTAGTAGCTGTGCATTTATCATTTAAAGCATCATTTACCATATTCTCTAGTTCGTTTAAAAAATCAAGTTTATCTATGTTTACTTCCTGTAAGTTCATAGGTGTATTAGTTGCATTCATTAATATTTTTATTGCAGCAATAATACTTCTTACTCCCTCATTTGTAGAAGCACAAGGTAACCCTAAGATTCTAGACAAATTAGCATACTTTTTTCCTGATTCTGTTTCATTTTCTGATTTTAAATTAGCATTATACTCAATGACATACGGTAATAAAATTGCATTTGCCCTACCATGTGGTATATGAAATTTCCCCCCTAATGTATGTGCCATACTGTGATTAATTCCTAAAGATGCATTTGTAAATGCCATACCAGCCATGCAAGATGCATTATGTAATTTTTCTCTTGCAAGCACATCGTTTCCATCTCTATAAGCCCTTAGTAAATAGTCAAATACTAATTTTACAACCTTTTCAGCCAGCGCATCTGTATAATCAGAGCTTTTTGTCGAAACATACGCCTCAATGGCATGAGTCAAAACATCCATTCCAGTATCTGCTGTTATTCGTTGAGGCACTGTTTTAACAAGATTTGCATCAATTATAGCTATATCTGGAACTAATTCATCATTAATCAAAGGAAATTTTGTACCTCCCATTGTAATTACTGAAAAAGAAGTAACTTCTGATCCTGTACCACTAGTAGTTGGAATAGCTACAAATAATGGTTTTTTATAATTGCCTCCATTAGTATTTAATATTTTAATAGTAAAGAATATAATGCTTTTCGTAGCATCAATTGATGAACCGCCGCCTAATGCAATTACTACATCTGGTTTAAATATTCTCATTTTATTTACTCCCATAGCAACGATTTCAATCGGTGGATCAGGTTTTATCTCTGAAAAGATTTCATACTCAACTTTATTATCTTTTAATATGTCAATTATTTTATCTGCAGTACCTGATTTAAGCATAAACGGATCGGTAACTATACACACTCTTTTATTCTTTATGTTTTTCAAATACTCTATTGACCCTCTATCAAAACAAATTGTGGGTTTAATGTTAAATATAGTCATATTATCCCTTCTTTTACGTTTATAGCATATATTTATATAAGCGTTTGCATATAGCTTAAATATAAGGCTTTGTTGTTGAAATAGGATTTTGTCCCATAGATTTTAATATTCCTATTCCTACTTCTCTAGCCGCTATTACAGACTGCTTAACAGCTCCAGAATCTCCTGTTATTGATATAATTACCTCATTTGAATGTGATGTACCATCATTTGGACTTGCATAAGTAACCAATTCCACATTAGCAGTTTTCATTGCAGTATCTGCCATAACCAAACCTACCCCTGCTGGTGCTCCTACAACTATTCCAAAAGATTTTCCAAGTGGAGCCCCATAAGCCTTTTCGAGTGCAAGACTTGCTCTTGCAGTATAATGAAGTTCTGCATGTCCCGCATCACATCCATATACATCTCCAAATGTTCTTTCTACATCTTTTAATGCAACTTCAACAGCTCTTCTAGCATCTGATACATCTTCAGAAGCAAAAATTATGAGTGATCCATGTCCTGCACCACCTTTTGTATCCCTTGGAAGTTCTATTGCCGCAATTACAGTATTTGTTGCTTTTACAGCTTCATCTGCAGCCATAATATGAGGTCCAGCACCTGTCCTTGCACTTATAATTCCTAAAGAACGGTACTTAGGATCCAAGTTCATTTTTTCTTGAATACTTCCATCAATGTTAGCAATAACCAAACCAACCGTATCTCCAATAGCACATCCTACATATTCTGTTATTACAGGCGTATCATTTATCATAAAAGCTTCCCTCTTTTCTTCCTTTTCTATTATTTTTTCTTCCTTTAATTCTGATTTAGAATTTTGTGTATTTTGTGTTTTATCTGTCGTATCACTTGAATTTTCACAATTTGTTTTCTTTCTAAGCTCTTCCAAAACCTTATTGATTATCTCTTGATCCATTTTTCCACCTCGAAACATTTAATATTTTGACAATGAAGGTAAATTTCTTTAACATTTGCTACCTTAGCTATTAAACCTTGCAGCCTTCTTATTAGCTGACGATTCATTAAATTACTGTACCTAGCAATGTTTTTTTCCTATAAGATCTCACCCCCAAAAGTTTATAATATTTTTTATAATCAAATTTGTGGTTTAATTTTATTACAAAAGCAAATAAAGTTTTTTAATAAATTCGACTGCATTTTGTACAATATATATTTTTATATGTTGTACTATTTTGACATCTTAGAAATTTGTTATATTTTTATATTCATTAGTTAATTTTCTTGTAAATCGACACATTAAATATTATAATTCTATTAAGCGACAAATTTTGTTTGAGTATTATATAAGTTAAATATCTATTTTTCATTTAACTTATTTTATTTTCACAGTTTTAATTGTTAAAAAATAAACTCAGTAAATTTTAATTTTATTTTCTGTGACTTTCAAATCGTGTACCCCTTAAAATATTCTTAAATTTTACAAATATACATAAGCTATATTTCTAAAGTAACTTACTATTTACAAGATTTTTTTTTACGGAGGATATACAAATGAATTCATTAAAAGATCTTAAATTCAGTGACATTATTGATATAAACACTTTAAAAGATATCCAAGACAAACTCGCTAAAATAGTTATTTTTTCTGCAGTTACAACAGATATTCATGGGGTTCCTGTTTGTAATGAAAACAATTTCACGCCATTTTGTAAACTTATTCGTTCCTCCCCAAAAGGATGTAAAAACTGTATATCCTGTGATTCTCAAGCAGGCTTTATGGCTATGAAAGATAAAAAGCCAAGAGTATATAAATGCCACACAGGACTAATTGATTGTGCTGCACCTATAATAGTAAACGATATCTATGTAGGTGCCGTGTTGGGCGGACAGGTATTACTAAAAGGACAACAAACAAGAGATTCCATAGACTTAAATTGGATTTCTAAAAATTATGAGCTTCCTCTAGAAAAACTAAAGGAAGCTGCTGAACGCATAGAAATTGTTGAAAGCGACTACCTACAAAATTGTGTTTCATTTTATACATTTCTTGCAAATTATATAGCTGAAATGGGCCTTCATACTCTTACACAGGAAAAATTATTAAAAGAAAGTGAAGAAAAAATTAAGCTTGAACAGTATGCCAAAAAAATGCAGTTAAAAACTATACAAGCTCAAATTAATCCTCACTTTCTGTTTAACACTTTAAATACAATAGCAAGTATGGCTCTAATTGAAAATGCTCCTACAACAGAAGAACTAATATATAATCTCTCTGATTTATTAAGATATAGCTTACGAAACTTAGAGGAATTTCCCAAACTCAAAGATGAAATTACTAATATAAAACGATATCTTTTTATCCAAGCTTTAAGGTACAGCGATAGAATTTCCTATGAAATTAATATAGATGAATCTCTTAATGAATATAGAATTCCAACCATGATTCTTCAGCCACTTGTTGAAAACTCCCTCGTTCATGGCCTTGAAACCAAAAAAGAAGGTGGAAAAATAACTATAAATAGCACCTCCAATTCAAAAAAAGATATAATAATTGAAATAAGTGATAATGGCAGAGGAATTAATAGCAGCATACTTAACCTATTAAATAACTCAAAAGACCTCTCTGATAGCGGTTTAGGTATAGGACTGCAAAATACTGACAATAGGCTAAAGCATTATTTTGGTAGAGATTACGGTCTGAAAATAGAAAGTACTCTTGATGTTGGAACAAAAGTATATATACGTATTCCAAAATTGAAATAATAATTTTTAGTATTTTAACCATTACTATTAAACAAATTTTATAATACCTTAACAGGAGGGTGATTAAGATGTATAAACTTATGATAGTCGATGATGAACCTCTTGAGAGAAAATCATTAAGAATATTATTGCAAAGAGAATTCTTTAATATTGATATTGAAGGAGATTCTAAAAATGGAGAAGAAGCAGTATTAAACGCTAAGATAAATAAACCTGATATAATTCTTATGGATATAAAAATGCCTGAAAAAACTGGTTTAGATGCTCAAAAAGAAATAATTAACTTTCTGCCAAACACTAAAACAATTATAATAACAGCCTATGGAGAATTTGACTACGCACAAACGGCAATAAAATATGGAGTAATAGATTATTTATTAAAACCTGTTCGGCCATCTAATCTAAAAGCTTCTATAAATAAAGCTCTTAAATCTATAGATAACTTTGATTCTAGAAAAATATCTAATTTAAAGTCTAAGGAAATTTCTGAAAGTACTATAAAAACTGCAATAAAATATATTGATAATAATTATACACAAGATATAAAATTAAATACTGTAGCAAATTTTGTACACTTAAATCCTCAGTACTTAAGTAGATATTTCAAGCAAAAAATGGGAGTGACATTTACCCAGTATATTACAAATCTAAGACTTGAAAATGCTAAAAAATTATTAGTCAATACAGATAAATCTATAACACAAATTGCCATGGAAGTAGGTTATACTGATATTGCATATTTCAGCAAAGTATTTTTTAAGAATGAGAATAAATCACCTTACAAATTTAAAATGAGTTATTGCAATAATTCCTAAAAATTACGAGCCTGTGATAAAAAGTCTGTAAATAAAATAAAAACATAAAGCTTTCTATGATAAAATAAAAATTATAGGAGGCTTTTTTTATGGCAAGAAAAAAAGATGTTTATAAGGTAAAACCAATGACAGA